>JAYVMH010000146.1:0-3613 GCA_043759015.1 Actinomycetota bacterium | reverse complement strand
CGCAGACATCGAACGTCGGATTCATGCTTCGGGCCGGTTCAACGTGATGACGGCGACGAGGCCGTCGTTGACGGTCGTGATCTGTGTGTAGTCCACAGCGATCACTCTGTCATCTCGCACACGACCCAGGTCGCACGTCATGGCCGACTGTCGAGGAGCGGTGATGCGTCGAGCTGGTCGAGACGCGGGAGGTAGCTGCGCACGGCATCGGCCCGGAACTGCGTGCACAGGTCGGGGCGGAAGAACCGCGCACCTTCACGAACGACGTAGTTGAGGATGAAGAAGCGATAGACCTCCGGGAGGAACATCACCTCGTCGTCCGACATCGGGAACACCCGACGGTAGGCACGCAGGAACTCGAGGAACGTCGGCTCGACGAGCGTGTGCGGGCCGTACGTGAAACGGGTGCGGTCGCCGGTCTTCGACGACACACGCGACAGGAAGTAGAAGTCCAACAGGCGCGGTTCGATGCGGAACCAGTCGTAGTCCCAGCGGGAGAACAGCCGGAACGAACCATTGGGTTCGATGGCGACAGAGAAGTTGCCGAGGTTCCAATCGATCAGCACCGGGATCTTCGGCCACTCGTCGTAGCCGACCTCGATCAGGCGCTCGAGGAAGCGATGTGTGTGCCGCCACAGCACACCGATGGACTCCGGTGGCAGCGCGAAGTTGCGCGGCGCGAACGGGCTCTCCAGCAGGTCGAGGAGGTGGATCGCATCGCTCTTGATCGTCTTCGACCCGGCCGGGATGCGCGGGGCGATGTCGGTGCACGCGTGATGGAACTCGGCGATCTCGGTGGCGAGGTTGCGCACCTGGTCGACGGTCAGGATGCGCGGGAGTGCGTCGCGGCGCGGGGCGTCGTCGTAGAACACCGCCCACATCTGTTGGTCGTACCAGGTGAACAGGCGGTCGTCCTTGCGCCAGACGTCGGCGAGCATGCCTTGGAAGCGCGTGGCCTGCAGCAGCTCCGCGCACCTGCTGAGACGATCGTGGTCCTCGTAGAACAGGAAGTACGACCCGTACGAGGACACCTTGCCCACCAACGTGAACCCGTCGTCGAGGTGAAGGCGGTACACCCGGTTGGTGCTCACGTTCGCACTGACCTCGTCCACGTGCACGATGGAACGCGCATCGCCGTAGGCACGCCAGGCGGCGGCGATGGCGTCGAGGTGGGCCGGCGACTCGGTCACACGGGGGATCGTAGACAGGACCTGCTCGTTACGCTCCACCGATGTGGACCTCGATGCGTTCGATCAGCGGCATCACGAAACGCTCGCCGCGCTGCGCCGCGAGCATCCCGTGGCGTGGGTGGAGGCGCTCGGCGGATGGGTGGTGACGTCGCGAGAGATCGCGGTGGCCGTCATGCGTGAATCGGGCACGTTCACCGTCGACGATCCACGGTTCAGCACGGCGCAGGTGGTGGGCCCGAGCATGCTGTCGCTCGACGGAGCCGAGCACCTGCGCCACCGCACTCCGTTCGCGGAACCGCTGCGGCCCGCCGAGGCCACGGCACGATACGGCCTCAGGATCCGGTCCCTCGCCCAGGACATGGTCGGCTCGCTGCGACCGCGGGGCTCGGCCGAGCTGCGTCGCGAACTCGCAGGCCCGTTGGCGGTGGCGGTGTCGGCGATGGTGCTCGGGCTCGACGGGATGGATGTTGGCGATCTGTTGTCCACGTACGACCGCATCGTGGCTGCTGTGGACGCCGTGTCGCGCGGGGCTCCGGTCAGCGCCGACGGCAGCGCTGCATTCGCGGCACTGGATCGGCAGTTGCGTTCGGCGATGCAGCGAGATGGTGGCCTGGTTCACGACGTGTCGTCGGAGTTGGAGGTGGCGGAGGTCGTCTCGAACTCGGCGGTGTTCCTGTTCGGCGGCATCGAGACCAGCGAGGGCATGACTGCCAACGTGCTCGCTCATCTCCTCAGCAATGGCGCGCAGTGGGCCTCCGTCGCTGCGGATCGCTCGCTGGTGGACGCAGCCGTCGAGGAGTCGCTGCGGCTCGAGCCCGCCGCGGCGAGAGTGGATCGGTACGCGACCACCGATGTGGAGATCGGGGGAGCGCACATCGCGCGCGGCGACCTGGTGATCGTGTCGCTCGCTGCCGCGAACCGAGATCCCGATGCCTTTGCCGACCCCGATCGTTTCGACCTCCATCGGGCCAACGCACGAACCCACGTGGCATTCGCCTACGGCCCGCATGCGTGCATCGGCGCCCAGCTCGCCCGGCTGCAGACTCGAGAGGCGGTTCACGCGGTGCTGGACCTGCTGCCCGACGTACGCCTCGACAGCGGGCCGATGGTGCGCGGCGTCGTGTTCCGCAAGCCCACAGAACTGCGGGTGAGCTGGCGCGTCGGTGAGGCGTTGTCGTGAGGCGTTGTCGTGAGGCGTTGTCGTGAGGCGTTGTCGTTAGGCGTTGTGGTCGTAGAAGTAGGCGTCGGCGTAGGAGGGGTCGTCGCCCTTCCGTACCGCGTTGAGCCCTCGGATCAGCGTGTGGTTGAACACGTGCCAGTCGCCGAACGTGTCGAACTTGCGGCAGCTGACGACGACGGGGGAGTGCCGGACGTTCATGAAACGTCGTCCCGTTCGCCGCCCATGACGACGGAGACGACGGGCGAAGTCGAGGTCCTCGGCGACGGACAACGACTCGTCGAAGCCGCCCACTGCATCGAAGTCGCTGCGCATGCACCAGTACATCGCCCCGCCCAGGCCGGCGATCATCAGGGCCGCGTTGACGAACGCGAGGCTGACGTTGATGCCGAGCGACGACCGTTCCGGTACGTGGCGACACCCCCCGCCCACGTAACGGCCGGTGTCGACGAGGTGGTTCACCTCGCGCAACGCGTTCTCGTGCATCACACTGTCGGCGTCGATCGTGACCACGACGGCACCGTGCGATGCGGCGACGCCGGCGTTGCGAATGGCGCCAAGGCAGCAGCTGGAGTCGTGGACCACGACCGCGCCGGCATCCTTGGTGATCTGCACGGTTCGATCAGTGCAACGATTGGCCACCACCACGATCTCGGCGGTGGACCCGGATCGTTCGACGGCGTGCTGGACCGCGGCCAACCCACGGGGCAGCAGGAGCTCCTCGTTGTGGGCAGGGATCACGATCGAGAACCACAGGGACGTGTCGATGTCAGTGTGATCGACACGCAGGGCGCGCGACTTGAACCGAAACAGAGATCAGCTGACGATGCGGGCTCGCACCCCGATGGGCGCGATCAGGCGATAGCCGGCGGCATGACGCTCGTCCTCGCTCTCGCCACCCCAGAACCCGTACTCGTGGTTCGTGCGGGCGAACGCCTGGCACCTCGAGTTGACGGTGCAGGAACCGCAGACGACCTTGGCGGTTGCCTCGCGCCTGTCACGCGCCTGCGGACGCTCCGCGGGTGGGGGAAAGAACAGGTGGGTGAGCCCCTTGCACGCCGCAACGTTCATCCACTTGTCGTCAGTGAACGTGCGGTGAAACACCACGTCAACCGCTGCCATGGAACCCCCCAGGTCGTCAGGCGTAGGAATACTTGCTGACAGCAAGTAGCGACTAGCCTACGACGAAGTCGTGGCGGTTGTCGAGCCCATCTGACCTGCGGTTCTGCGCGAAAGGTTCAGGCGG
>JAYVMH010000145.1:0-7905 GCA_043759015.1 Actinomycetota bacterium | reverse complement strand
GTCGACGCGTCCGGATGTGCCACCGGTGCCACGACGCGGCGCGATTCACCACCGTCCGCCGAAGGTATGCGGCGGGATGGTCGATCCCCGCGAGCTTGCGCCCGACCGCGGCGAGGGCGTCCTGCGCGATCTCCTCACCGACTGCTCTGCTCCCGACGAGCGCGGTTGCCCAACGCACCGCGTCGGCGCGGTGGGCACGGTAGAACTCGTCGAATTGCGTGTCCGGTGCTGAGGTCATCATCCTCGCTCGCAGCTCCAGTGTGTCTGCCTGCATGCCCACCCTGACGCCACCGGTCGCCGATCTGTTTCAGCGTTCGTGCGACGCAGTCAGGGCTCGGTGCACGCCTTCAGCTGCAGTTCGCACACCTTGCCGAGCGCGAGCGTGTGCAACTCGGCATCGTTGGTGCGGTTGGCCAGCTCCAGCATCAACGGCCACGCGGTGGGGCTCCAGGGTTCCAGCGTCAGCGCCGTCTCCAGCGATGCGCGGCCGCCCACGTCGTCGCCGAAGCTCATCTGGGTGGACGCGTACTTGGCCCACCAGTACGGCCGGTCCGGCTCGCGCTCGACCACCTGGTGAGCCCAGAACAGGAGGTGCTGCTTGTCGGCGTGCTCGAACAGGTAGGCGTTGGCCCAACCCGAGGCCACGATGTCGGCGACCGCGGCGTCGCGGGGGAACCAGCCGGCGGCGCTCTCGATGCGCGTCGCACTGCCCGAGTCCACCGCGGCCTGGAGGCGGAGGTCGATCGCTGCATAGCTGACTGCCAGGACAAGGCCGATCACGCCTGCGGCCGCGATCACCGGCCTGCGGTGCCGGACGCGATCGTCGGCGGCGATGATCGCGGCCGGGGCCGCCGCTCCGAGGGCGAGCAACGCGATCGGGGCCGTGGAGACCGACATCGGCTGGAGGCTCCACGTGATCGCGATCGCCACGAACGCGGCCATCAGTGGGCCGCGCGCCCGCCGGGCGGAGAACCACACGAACACGCACAGCAGGCACAGCCCGATGATGCCGGTGGCGACGAGGTACTCGATCGCGACGTTGTGGGCGTCGAACCAGGCCGAGCGCCGGTCGTCGAGGGCGGCGGTGCGGACGAAGTCCGCGCTGTAGCGATGTTGCACCGCGCCACGGAAGCCGCCCGGTCCGAACCCGAGGAGGGGCCGCGAGAGGAACGATCTGAGCCCGTACAGCCAGGCGCCCTGACGGTCGAAGCCGTCGGTGAGGCGCGATGTGGTGGTGGCGGTCCGCCGAAACACATCGGACACGAGGACGCCCGCGACCGCGGCACCACCGGCGACGACGACTCGCCATGAGCGATGGATGATCAGCCATGCCACGAGCAGCACGGCGATCGACACGATCGCGACGCGCGTGCCGGACAGGTTGGCTGCCGCCGAGAAGCCGGCGACGGCGACCATCCATGCGATCCAGCGGTCGGACCTCGACAACGCGAACGTGCCGCTGATCGCGACACCGGCCGCCATCAGCGCGCCCAGCTGGACCGGGTTCGCGGTCAGTCCCGGGGCCCGTCCCCCATCGGCGACGCCGAACGATGAGCTCGTGTTGTGGATGGCGACCTGCAGCACGGCGACGACGGCGTTGAGCCCGAGCCCGATCAGCAGCGCATACGGCAGCAGCTCGCGGCCGCGTTGGCCGAGGTGTCGCCCGATCGCCCACCACCCGATGAACGCGAGGAGCAGCACGGCGCTGGCTTCCTTGCCCATCTGGCCGACCAGCGAGATGCGCGGGTTGGCGCTGAGCAGCGCGCTGATCGTGGCGACCACCACGAATGCCGCCGCGGCGAGCGCGGCTCGGTCGCGGCGGCGACAGAGCGACACGAGGGCGGCGACACCCAGCGGCAGGAAACCGACCAGGATCACCACCCTGGGGGAGTACGGGGCAACGACGAAGACAGGCGCGAACGCGATGCACAGCAGCACTGCGCCACCGAGCACCAGGAGATCGGGTGTCGGTGGCAACCCATCGCCTCGTCGGGCCGAAACTGCACCGTCGGCGGCCCGTTCGGTGGTGTCGGCCTTCGGCACGCGTTCCCCGCCGTCGCCCTCGTCCCCGTCGCCCTCGTCCATGCGGGCACGCTACCCGCAGCCGCGTTTGCGTTCTCGGGATGCACCGGCGCGACGATGGGAGGATGCTGCTCACCGAGATCGACCACATCGCCATCGCCGTCAGAGACCTGGATGCGGCGATCGCGTACTACGCGGCCGCGTTCGGCGCCGAGGTGCATCATCGCGAGGTCGTCGAGACCGACGGTGTCGAGGAGGCGCTGGTGAAGGTCGCCGACAGCTACATCCAGCTCACCGCGGCCACCCGCCCGGACAGCCCGATCGCCAAGTCGATCGAGAAGCGTGGCGAGGGTCTGCACCACGTCGGCTATCGGGTCGACAGCTGCCAGGCAGCGCTTGACGCGATGATCGCGGCCGGCGCGACAGCGATCGACAAGGCACCTCGTCCCGGTAGCCGTGGCACGACGGTGGCCTTCATCCACCCCAAGGGCAGCTTCGGCACGCTCATCGAGCTCGTGCAGGAGAACGGCTGAACGGCACCCTCAACTCCACGACCCTCAACTCCACGATCCTCAACTCCACGATCCTCAACTACACGACCCTCAACTACACGACCCTCAACTACACGGCACGGAGCACGAGGCCTTTGAGGTACTCGGCCTCGGGGAACGAAAGTGGTACCGGATGGTCGCTCGGTTGGTGCAACCGGTCGACGATGCGCACGTCGCGTCGTGCGTCCAGTGCCGCCCCGGCGACGACCTTCTGGAACAGGTCCATTGACATCGCGCCGCTGCACGACCACGTCATCAGCATGCCTCCGGGTGCCAGCAGCTTGACGGCGAGCAGGTTCAGGTCCTTGTACGCCCGCGTGGCCTTCTCCACCTGACCCTCGGTGTTGGCCAGCTTGGGTGGGTCGAGGAGGATGAGGTCGTACTCGCGTGCCCGGTCGCGCAGTCCGCGAAGCGCGGTGAACGCGTCGGCCTCCATCAGCTCGCCGATGTCGACCGCGTTCAACGTTGCGTTGCGTGCCGCCGTCGCCAGCGCGGGGCCTGACGAGTCGATCGAGGTCACCGACGCAGCGCCACGTGCCGCGGCGATCACGCTGAAGGCCCCGGTGTAGGAGAAGACGTTCAACACCCGCGCGTCGCGTGTGTGGTCGGCCAGCATGCGGCGCGAGTACCGCTGGTCGAGGTAGAAGCCGGTCTTGTGGCCGCCTGCGACGTCGACCGCGAAGCGGAACCCACGCTCGTTCGCCACCAGATCGGGTGACGGATCACGACCGCGGAGGAGTCCGACGCGGGCATCGAGGCCCTCCCGCCCGCGGACGTCGGCGTCGCTTCGCTCGTACACGCACTCGACGCCGGGGAGGGCGGCCAACGCATCGGCCAGGACGTCGCGCCACGCCTCGGCGCCGGCGGTGGTGAACTGGCACACCACCGTGTCGCCGTAACGATCGGCGACGAGGCCGGGTACGCCGTCCGCCTCGCTGAAGACCAGCCGTGCAGAATCCGTGTCGCCGTCGGCCAACAGCGAGGCACGCCTCGCGGCCGACTGCATGACGCGGCCGTGGACGAGCTCCGCATGGACCGGCTCGTCCTCGAACGTCCACATCCGGGCCCGGATCTGCGATGCCGGGCTGAAGGCCGCTCGACCGAGCACGCTGCCGTCCGACGCCTTCACCGTCACGGTGTCGCCGGGCGCCGGTGAGCCGTCCAGCTTGGCGACCGCGCCGCTGAACACCCACGGATGCCGGCGGAGCACCGACCGCTCGCGATTCGGACGCAGCCACAGGGCCGGGGTCGTGTCGGAGCGCGGGGTCGTGTCGGAGCGCGGGTTCACACCGCAACGGTAACGAACGGGCAGCGAATCGCTGTGCTAGCGCAGTGAGAGCTCGGTGGCGCTGCCGCTGCTGACCAGCCAGCCGTCCTGCTGCATCTGCCGCTGGAGCAGCTCGTCGACCTGCTGGCGCAGCGAGATGTTGTCGCGCACGCAGCTCTCGAGGGCGCCGATCATCGCGCCCATCCGATCCTCGAGTGCTGCCAACCGAGCCGCCGCGTCGAGCGTGAGCGAGGTGCTGGGCAGCGCCGGCCGAGCCTCCACGCCGTCCATCCGATTGGTGACTTCGGTGCGCAACCGGTCGAGCAGTCCGATCATCGTCGCCTGCGTGCGGTCGAGATCGGCGCGGGCCTCGGCGCGAGCGGTCTCCACGCCCTGGTGCGCCAACGTGGCGTAGGCGGCGGTCGCGGTGTACTGCGCCAGCACCTGCTGCTCCACCTTCACCATGCGGTCGCGCAGTTCGATGGCCACGGTCGTCGTGCTCTCCACCGAATCGGGATCCAGGAAGGGCTTCGTCAGCTCGTCATAGTCCATCCAGGTCTTCTCGTTGCGCCGCATCGTGTCCCGCCTCGTTCCATGGCCCGCAGTGGCCGGGGTGCTCAACCGTATCCATCGGCGTGTCGGGCTGTCGTCTTGAGGTTGACGATCATTTGATGATTTCGGACTCAAGTCGCCCGCGACCGTGCCGAAACCAAGGATGCGTCTGTGCGGCTGGAACGGTCTCCACAGCGTTCACAAGCACCCACAAGCGGGAGGAACCCCAAAAATGGATACCACTGTACAGACGAAGAAGGACCGGGGCTTTACGCTCGTCGAACTCCTCATCGTCATCGTCATCCTTGGCATTCTGGCCACCGTCACCGTGTTCGCCGTCCGCGGCATCACCGACAAGGGCCAGGCCAACAGCTGCAAGGTCGAGCGTCGCTCGATCGAGACGTCGTTCGAGGCATACTTCGCCGGCAATGGTGTCGACGTCCCCAGCCTGGCCGGTCTCGTCCCCGGTTACCTGAAGACGAACCCCTCCGCCCGCTGGACGTTCACTGCCGGTGTCCCGCCGACCATCGCTGGCCTCGGCTCATGCCTCGGCTTCTGAGGCGCCACCACATCCTCAGTCTGAACAACTGAATCGGAGGGGTCGGGACCTGGTCCCGGCCCCTTCGCCGTTTTCCCGAAGGCCGCAGTGAAGGACCTGGTGAGCGTGCACGGAGGGTGGGAAACACAGGAAGCGCGTCAGGCGCGCACCGCCCCCACCGCCCCCACTTCACCGTTCATGTCATCGATCCACCTGGAACGATCCAGGTGGATCGATGACGAGGGTGGGTGAGAACAGTCAGCGGACGAGCTCCGTGCGCATTCCGGTGGAGTCCCATTTGGGATCGATCGGCAGTCGCTGCATGGCTCGGCCGGCGGCGCGGCGCGCCGTCCACAGCAGGCCAGTCGCCTGCAACATGTGGACCATCGCCGCGCCCGGCGGCGGCGTCCGGGTGACGATCTCGTCCACCCCGGGCATCTTGCTGCGGATGAGTGCCATGCGCTCGAGCACACCGTCCTCGTGATACGGCGAGGTGGTGAGCGGCACGTCGTCGTTCATCTGCGAGAACGTGAGATCCGGTTGCGCGGCGAAGAACGACCGCTGATGGAACGGCTGGAGCTCGCGCTCGGCTTCGCGGATCCACTTGAACCGACGGAAGTCGTCGCAAGTGAGCCACGGCTCCAGTTCGAGGGCCTCGGCGCGTGACGCCGCGTTGAGTGCGGCTCGCGAGGGTGTCGGCCGGACCGCGATTCGTCGCGGCCAGCCCACGAACTCTCGTGCCTCCGCGTCGCACGGGCGGAACGGACCCTCGGGGCCGTCGGTGAACCCGATCGGGATGTAGATCGCGGCGGCTTCGAACTTCGGCTTGTACTCGAGGACGTCGATCAACGTCGGCACGGCCATCGGCTCTTCGGCGACGATCGTCACGCCGGCCAGTCTGGCCGGCACGATGAGCCATCCACCGGGACACGGCACGATGCCTCCGAGCATCTTGTAGGGCGCCTTGGTGGCGGTCATGATGAACTTCTCGGATCAGGCTCCGACAAGTGTGCCGGCGCCGGTGGTGGCGGCCTGTCCGGCCTCCATGGTCGCTGCCGCCTGCAACTGCGAGCGCATCGTGGCGGCCTGGGCGAGGATCTCCTTCGGGTACTGGCTGACTTCGGCAGCAACGTCGAAGCTGAGGATGCCGCTGGACACGAGACGGGCGAGGTCCATCTCGATGGTCTGCATGCCTTCCTGCTGACCCGAGATCATCGCGTTGCGCAGCTGACGGCTCTTGCCCTCGCGCACGAGGTTGCGGACCGCGTCGTTGGCCATCAGCACCTCGTACGCAGCAACGCGGCCGCCACCTTCGGCGGGGAGCAGACGCTGGCTGATGACGCCCTGCAGCGTGCCGGCGAGCTGGATCTGGATCTGGTCGCGACGCTCGGCGGGGAACACGTCGACGATGCGGTCGAGGGCCTGCGAGGCGTCGTTGGTGTGCAAGGTGGCGAACACGAGGTGACCGGTCTCGGCCAGCGTCAGGGTGATGCTGATCGAGTCGAGGTCGCGCATTTCGCCGAGGAGGATGACGTCGGGGTCCTC
Organism: Actinomycetota bacterium; assembly: GCA_043759015.1. Lineage (GTDB taxonomy): Bacteria > Actinomycetota > Acidimicrobiia > Acidimicrobiales > Ilumatobacteraceae > UBA668. The sequence continues at coordinate 1,430 of JAYVMH010000145.1, read as the reverse complement.
ACGGAGCGCGCTGCGCAGACCGTCGAGGAAGTTGTTCACGTCGGTGCCGACCTCGCGTTGGTTCACCATCGCGACCTTGTGGTGGTGCAGGTATTCGATCGGGTCCTCGATGGTGAGGATGTGCACCGGCTTGGACTCGTTGATGCGGTCGATCATCGCTGCCAGGGTGGTGCTCTTGCCCGAACCGGTGGGGCCCACGACGAGCACGAGCCCGTACGGTCGCTGCAGCAGTTCGTTCGCCGCCCACGGCGCGCCGAGCTCCTCGAGTGAACGGACGCGGAAGGGGATCACACGCAGGGCGAGCGCGTACGTGTTGCGCTGCTTGTAGGCGTTCGCACGGAAGCGGCCGATGCTGTCGAGGCCGAACGAGAAGTCGACCTGTGAGTTGCGCTCGAGTTCGTGCTGCTGCTCGAGGGTCAGCAGCGAACGAACCATCCGCTCGGTCTCCTCGGCCACGAGCAGGCTCACGCCTTCGAACGGCACGAGCACGCCGTCGCGGCGAGCCGTGGCGGGGCGGCCGACGGTGAGGTGGAGGTCGCTCGCTCCGGCAGCCACGGTGGCTTGTAGCAAGGTGACCAACATCGGGTCTGGATTGAACATGGGGCTAGCCTCCGTGTGTCCGCCGCTCTGAGCGTGTCGGCACTCTTGCCAATGACGATTGTGATCTCTGCCCTGTATGGGCTTCTCTTCGGTTCGTTCCTCACCGTGGTGGTCGATCGGGTGCCTCGCGGCGCGTCGATCGTCCATCCCGGATCGGCATGCGGAAACTGCGGCTTGCGCCTCGGTGTCCGCGATCTGGTTCCGGTGTTCTCCTGGTTGGCGCTTCGCGGCAAGTGCCGAAAGTGTCATACCGATATCGGCATCGAACCGCTTGTGCTTGAGTTGTCAACGGCCGTTCTGTTCGGCATCACGGCGTGGCATTTCGGCCTCTCCTGGCGGACCCCGGCCTTCTGCGCGCTGGTGGTCGGGTTGGTGGGCCTGAGCTGGATCGATCTGAAGACGAAGCGCCTCCCTCGAGAGGTCATCTACGCGACAGCGGCCGTCGGCGTTCCGCTACTGGTCGTGGCCTCGCTGGCGGAGCACGAGCCGAAGCGGCTGTGGATGCTCCTCCTCGGCGCCGGAATCAACGTTGCCATCATGGGTGTCATCTACCTCGCCAGCCGCGGCGGCATGGGCGATGGCGACGTCCGTCTTTCGCCGTTGCTCGGCGCGTTCCTGGGCTTCCTGAACCCGGGCCTCGCCCCTGTTGGGCTGTTCTTCGGGTTCCTGCTCGGTGCACTGGTCGGCGTGTTCCTGATGATCGCGAAGAAGGTCGGTCGCCGCACGGCCGTGCCGTTCGGGCCGTTCCTCGCGGCCGGTTCCGTGCTGGCGATCTTCTTCGGTCAGCGCTACATCGACGTGCTGCTGGCCCGCTGACGGGTCTCGGCCGG
>JAYVMH010000144.1:0-7913 GCA_043759015.1 Actinomycetota bacterium | reverse complement strand
CGCCGAGGGTGGTCGTCGCCGCTCGACGCGTCGTTGTTCTCGAACAGCGTCAGCCGAGCCACGTTCGATGCGATGCAGGCGGCCGTCATCGAATCGCTGCCGGACTTCCGCGTGTGGATGCGCCGCAAGGCCCGGCTCCTCGGGTACGAGGGCGGCCTGCGCTGGCACGACCTGGTCGCTCCGCTGCCGTTCGCCTCTCCGCACATCTCGTGGGACGACGGAATGGACATCGTGCGCAACGCGTTCGGCGCGTACGGCGGGTCGCTCGCCGGCATCGTCGACCGCGCGATCGACGAGCAGTGGATCGACGCCGGACCGCGACCGGGCAAGGGCGGTGGCGCGTTCTGCATGCCGTTCATCGGCGACCGTTCGCTGGTCTTGCTCAATTGGAGCGGCAGCGTCGAATCCGCACAGACCACCGCCCACGAGCTCGGCCACGCGTATCACAACACGCAACTCGCCCACCGCACGCAGATCCAGCGGGACGTGCCGATGGCGCTCGCCGAGACCGCCAGCATCTTCTGCGAGACGCTCGTTGTGGAGGAAGGCCTGCAACGCCTGCAGGGTCGCGATCGGTTGGCCATGCTGGAAACCGATCTCCAAGGCTCGTGTCAGGTGGTGGTGGACATCCACAGCCGCTTCCTGTTCGAGACAGAGCTCTTCGCTCGCCGTCAACGACGCACGCTCGGAGCGACGGAACTGAACGAGATCATGCGGGACGCGCAGGCCACGGCCTATGGCGACGGGCTCGATCAGACGACTGCACACCCCTACATGTGGGCCGTCAAGCCGCACTACTACGGCTCCAGCTTCTACAACTGGCCGTACACGTACGGCCTGCTGTTCGGCGTCGGTCTGTATGCGCAGTACAGCCACGACCCCGAGCGCTTCCAGGCGCACTACGACGATGCGTTGTCGCGTGCGGGGATGAACTCTGCCGAGGACCTCGGCGCGTTGTTCGGCTTCGACGTCACCGACCGAGCGTTCTGGACCGCGAGCCTCGACGTCATCCGCGCTCGGATCGCCGCCTACGACCTGTTGGCCGCAGAGGTCGCGTGACCACCCTCTACACGCCTGATCGCGACGAGCTCGCCGCACTGCTCGACGGCGAGCCGCGCTACAGGCTCGATCAGGTGTGGGCCGGCCTGTACACGCACTTGGCGGCACCGGCCGACATCACCAACGTTCCCAAGGCGCTGCGGGAACGGCTCGCCTCGTCGCTCCCGTGTGCGCTCACGCCGCTGGTCCGCCGCGTCAGCGACGGCGGCGATACGGTCAAGTACCTCTGGCAGCTCGCGGACGGCAGCAGAATCGAGACGGTCCTGATGCTCTACCCGGACCGCGTCACGGTGTGCGTCAGCAGCCAGGCCGGATGCGCGATGGCGTGCGGCTTCTGTGCCACCGGGCAGGCGGGCTTCACCCGCCAGCTCACCGTCGGCGAGATCGTGGAGCAGGTCGTGGTGTCCGCCCGCGACGCTCGGGTGATGGGCCGCCGGCTCGCCAACGTCGTGTTCATGGGAATGGGCGAACCGATGGCCAACGAAGAGGCCGTGTGGGGGGCGGTCGAACGCTTCCACGCGGCGATCGGCATGTCCGCACGCCACCTCACGATCAGCACCGTCGGCCTGATCCCCGGCATTCGAAAGTTGGCGGATCGACCGCTACCGGTGAACCTTGCCGTCTCGCTGCACGCGGCAAACGACGAGCTGCGCAACGAGTTGGTGCCGATCAACAAGCGGTATCCGCTCGACGACCTGATGGACGCGTGTGCGGGCTACCTCGCGGCGAAGGGTCGTCGGTTGAGCTTCGAGTGGGCGTTGATCCACGACGTGAACGATCGGGCCCGCGACGCGACCGAGCTCGCCAAGCTCTGCCGCCGGTTTCGGATCCCGGCGCACGTGAACCTCATACCGCTGAACCCGACCCCCGGCTACCCGACCGTCGGATCCACGCCGAAGCGGGTCCACGAGTTCCGCGACCTGCTCGAAGGGCTCGGGGTGAACGCGACCGTGCGCCGGAATCGGGGCACCGACATCGATGCCGCGTGCGGACAGCTCGCAGCCGGCCGGCCGGTGACGCTCACCCGTCGAGGTACTTCGGGTTCGCCACCGTGAGCTTGTCCTGCACCGTCGCCCACACGAGCTCGCGCACTTCCGGCAGACGGTCGTCGAGCGCGCCGCTGCGGATCTTCGCCGCCAGATCGGCTTCGTCGGCGCATCCGAGCTGGCGCAGTCGGTCCGCGTGCACCGCCGCTTGCGTCGGACCGACCCTCAGTTCGCGCTCCACCACGCTGAGCACGTTGATCGCGACTCTGGTGTGGAACTGGAGCCGTCCCGATGTGGCAGTGAACACGTCGCGCTCCAGCCATTCGCGAACAGCCTCCACCAGTTGCTGCGCCGAGGGCATGTCGTGCGGGTTCACCAGCGTCCCTCCAGGGCGAGGAAGAGGTCGTGCTCGTTTTCGCACACGCGCCGGCCGATGGCGGCCAGCTCGTGGCTGCGCTCGACTCCCGAGACATGGGCACCCGCCTGACCGATGCACATGATCCCCCACTTGAGCGTGCCCAGCACCTCCCACCAACGAACAACGTCGGGGTCGACCGCGACCCCGCTCGCCGCTTCGTACGCGCTGATCAGCTGCTCGTAGCTGCCGACACCGGCGACGGAGTGCGGGCTTCCGAACCGCCACGCCTTGACGCACAACCAGCCGAGATCCTCCATCGGGTCGCCGATGTGGGCGAGCTCCCAGTCGATGACCGCGCGCAGTCCGTCGGGGCCGACGATGATGTTGCCGAGACGGAAGTCGCCATGCACGAGCGCCGGCGGCGTTGGCGCCGGTCGGTGCGCCTCCAGCCACTTGAACGCGAGCTCGAATGCAGGATGGGGCTGCTCGGTGACGTCGAGCATGGATCGGTACATCGGCAGTTGATCCTGAGCCGCGAGCCCAGGGATGCCCGCCGGGTCGATGCGATGCAGCTGCGCCAGCGCTCTCCCCAGCTGCGCGGGCAGCACGCGGCGGGCGTCGGCGAACGCGTCGTCGCGAAGGATCTTGCGGGCGATCGTCTCGCCATCGACCGCGCTGAGCACCATGAACGCGGCCCCGACAGCGGACCGGTCGGCCGACGATGCCAGCACCTCTGGCACCGGCACCCGGGCCGCGCCGGCGGCGCGCACGACGTCGGCCTCGACGCCCATGTTGCGGATGTCGCCGTTGCGCTGCCGCTGGACGATCAGGGGCCGGCCATCGGCGACGAAACGGAACGTCTCGCGAGACGCGCCACCGGAGAGTCGCACGACGTCGGTCACCTCCGAGGCGCCAAGCACCGCGGCGAGCGAAGCTGCCAGCTCATCCATCCCGACCAGCCTTGCCGATCGCCGGCCGCAGCCGCGAACCGTGCTCAGCAGTGAGCGCGCAGCGTCGAATACGGGTTCACAGCCGACCCGCCGCCCGGGTACAACCCGAAGTGCAGGTGCGGCACGCTGAACCGGGCGTTGCCCGTCTGGCCCATGTAGGCGATCAGATCGCCGGTCTTCACGTCGCCCAGCTTGCCGTAGTGGTCGAGGTGGCCGTAGTACCACTTGTTGCCGGCAGGGTCCGTGAGCCAGATGGTGAAGCCACCGAGCTCTTCCACGTAGGGCTTCGCGAAGCCGTCGACGATGGCGTAGATGGGCGTACCGATCGGGCCGATCATGTCGGTGCCCTCGTGCCGTCGCCCACCACTGCGCGGTGCGCCCCAGGTGTCGGCGAACGCCACGGGGGAGTCACCTGTAGGGCAGAAGAAGTTCGGGCCACCGAAGTCGGAGCCACCGGCGCCACCCGGACGGCCACCGGCACCTCCACCACCCGTCTGGCCGCCACTTCCGCCGCGCGGGACCGAGGTCTGCGGCGCGACGCCCTCGCCGTCGGCACCGAAACCGGGGGACTCCGTGGTGCTGGTGACCACCTTGTTGGCGGAGGCGGCGACGATCTTGGCGGCTCGGGCGGCTTCCTCGACGGCGAGCGCTTGCTTCACCGCCTTGTCCTGCAGACGCTGCGCCTCGACCACCTTCAACTGCTGCACCTGGGCAGTCGCCTCATCGCGCAGCGCCGCGGCCGTGGCCTTCTGCTGCTCGCCTTCCTTGCGCTTGTCGACCAGTTGCTGCTGCTTCAAGGCCAGCGCCTTGGTCATCACGCCGAAGTTGTCGAAGTCCTCCTGGGAGGTGTCGGTGATCACGGCCGACAGCGCCGACACCTGCATCTGCTCCTCCGGCGTCGAGAAGCCGTTGAGCAACGGCGAGGACGAGACCTCGGAGCGCGTGAACCGATTGACAGCGATCTGCTCGACACGGGCGTGCAACCCGTCCACCTGCCCCTGGAGGTCGTTCACGTCGGTTTCCAGCCCCTGTTCCTCGACGGTCAGCTGGTCAAGCTTGGATTCGGCCTGGAAGTACGCGTCGGCGGCCGCGTTCGCGCGTTGGCGCGCGTCGGCGATCTCCTTGGCGGCCTGCTGCGTGGCATCGTCGGCATGTACGCCGACCGAGTGGAAGGCGGGGACGATGGCGCAAATGGCGACGATGAGGGGAACGAATCGGCGCATTTCCACGGCTCAGGCTACCATCGGCGATTTTTCGAACAAGGGCACAAGGTTGACTCCGGGAACACGATTCGAGAACGGAACGAGAACGATTCGAGAACCATCCGAGAGGACGGGTGCCTGTGGCGCGAAACCACGGCCTAGTGTCATCGGCCGGATGAGCGCCGTACTGAAACTTTCGAACGTCGCATTCGTGCGCGACGGTCGGACGATCCTCGCTCCCCTGTCGTGGCAGGTGCGAGCGGGCGAGCGTTGGCTGGTGCTCGGTGCCAACGGTTCCGGGAAGACCACGTTGCTCAGGATCGCGGCGTTGTACGAGCATCCGAGCAGTGGCACGGTCGACGTGCTCGGGGAACGACTGGGGCGCACCGACGTGCGGGAGCTTCGCCGACGCGTCGGGTATCTGTCGTCCGCGCTCGCCGGGCAGATCCGCCCCGAGCTCACCGCACGCGACGTGGTGATGACCGCGCGATACGCCGCACTGGAGCCCTGGTGGCATCGCTACACCCTCGCCGACGAAGCCCGAGCCGAGGCCTGCCTCGATCGGATGGGTGTGCGCTGGACAGCCGACCGATCGCTGGGCACGCTGTCGTCGGGCGAGCAGCAGCGGGTGCTGCTGGCGCGCACGTTGATGAACGAACCGGGCATCCTCCTGCTCGATGAACCCAGCGCACGCCTCGACCTCGGCGGCCGCGAGCAGCTCGTGCTCGCGTTGAGCGAGTTGATGCTCGATGCCGCCTCGCCGCCGTTGGTGCTCGTCACTCATCACCTCGACGAAGTGCCGCCAGGAATGACGCATGTGCTCATGCTGCGCAACGGCGAGGTGGTGGCACGCGGCCCCATCGACCGTAGGCTCACCTCGGCCGCGCTCAGCGAGTGCTTCGGGATGCCGCTGCGGCTCGAGCGGCGACCGGATGGTCGGCTCAGCGCGTGGAACGCACCAGCCCGAGCAGCCGTTCCCGACCGTTCGTGATCTGATCGGCGAGCGTGCGCTCCAGCACGCCGCCGGTCCACAGCGCGCCGCCGTAGTGGAGGTGCATCTGCAACGAACAGCCGCCTTCCACCGTCGTGACCTCGGCGCGCAGGACCCATGGCGCATGGCGACGGCGGTCGACCTCATGCCGCTCGAACACGGCGACGTGGAGCTGCGGGTCGTGTGCGGTCCGTTCCATTCGCAACCGCTTGCTCCGCGCCAGTGGACCGACGCGGGCGCGCAGTTCGATGTGCCACGTGGTGGGGCCACCTGCCGACTCGGCTCGGTGCACGATGTCGACCCAATCGGAGTAGCGCCCGAGGTCGTCGACGAATGCGAACAGGTCGTCGGCGCAGCACGGTGCGTCGAGCGAAGCGTGCACATCCATGCGAGCAGTATCGCCGATCCATCCCACTCCCCTCACAGTTTCCTCACACCGACCCTTCATCATTCGAATCGTCCACCTCCCCCAACCAGAAAGATAGGACACACGATGAACAACAAGAGCAAGTTCGCAGTCGCACTCACCAGCACCGTGCTCATCGGCACGCTTGCCATCGGCGCCGTCGCCTCCGCTGCCGGCGGCGGCGGCACCTCCGCCGACGGCCCGGGTACCGGCCGCCAGGGTCTGCCGCACCTCACGACACAGCAGAAGTGCGACAAGCAGCCCGAGATCGCTTCCCGGGTGACCACCGCGAAGCAGCGGCTCGAGCAGCGCATCGCCACCGTCCAGCAGCGCAAGGACGCCGCCGACGCCGCCGGCCACACGGAGCGGTCTGCCAAGCTGCAGCAGCGCATCGACCGGCTACACAAGGTCGAGACCCGCATCGACACCAAGTACGCCGATTACCAGACCTGGGTGAAGGCGAACTGCCCTGCAGCCTGATCTCGGGGCAAGTCCGGCGCCGGCGCTCCTTCGGGGGCGCCGGTGCCGCGCCAGCCCGGTCTCAGCCCGGCGTCAGGGCGTCGGTCGGTCGCGCCGGCCGAACGCACGCGACAGCAGCGGGCTCTCCGTCTTCAGCAACCCGTCGAGGTCGTCGTGCTGATCGAACACCGGCTTCCACGGCGACGTCTCCTCGTCGGCTCGCGCCACCGCATCGTCGACATCGACATCGACATCGACGTCATCGAGATCGTCGGGCGGAAGGGCCGCCGCGGTCAGCTCGAGTTGGCCCGTCTCGTCGCGCTGGTGGATGCGACGGCGCTTGGTGCGCATGCGCGTCGGCGTCGGTGCCTCTCGCGGTTTGAACAGACGCGGCACCGCCTCGCGGCGGTCGTCGAGCATCCAGCCGAGAGGAACGACCATCGCGTCCGCGTGACGGCGGCACAGCACGCCCGCACGGTATGCCGCCGAGCCATCGAAGATCTCGATCCACACCGTGAGATGATCGGCGTCGATGCCGTAGATCACATCAGCGGGTTGCGAACACCCAGGTCGTTCGCAGAGCCGCGCCACACTCGCAAAGCTAGCGTCCAACTCGGCTCCGAACTGGGACACTCGTACCTGCGTGACAGGGTCGCGACCGGGCAAACGACCACCCAGATGACAAGGCCCCGGCCGGCGAACCGGACGGGGCCTTCAGGGTGGGCGATAACAGGCTCGAACTGTTGACCTCTACGGTGTGAACGTAGCGCTCTAGCCGACTGAGCTAATCGCCCTCACAGGGGTCGCAATCTATCAGAGGGGCCTGTGAGTCACACACGTCAGCCGGCGCGCACGCAGGCAGTGCCGAGGCCCTGCTGGTCCCGATGCGGCTCGGCAAGACCCGGGCAACGCTCGCCCGTCGGGACCAGTTCCTCCACGACACCGTCGTGCGGATCGGAGCACAACCGCTCAGCGGCGTCACCATTGGATTGGATGGCGACGCAGTCGCCCGGGCGCAGGATGTTGTCCACCGTCGGCGGCTGCGGGTTGCCTTCGGTGGCCACGCCGATGAGCACGAATGCCGCACCGAGGAACGCGAGCACGGTCATCAATCGCCAAGGGATCCGCGGCGGATCCTGATAGCGCGCCAGTGGGTTGAACGCCGGTTCCGATGCTGCGGCCGGCGAGCTGTCGTGCGGGTCGCCGCGTTCGACATCACCGCGTTCGACATCACCGAGTCCGACATCGCCGAGTCCGAGGTCGTACGTGCGCCGGCGATCCGGATCGCTCAGCATCTGCCACGCCCGATTGATCTCCGCCATGCGGGCCGACGACTGCTCGCCGGATCGGTCGGGATGGTGCTCGCGGGCGGCGCGGCGGTAGGCGGCGCGGATCGCCGTCGGCGAAGCGTCGGGCTCGACACCGAGGAGGTCGTAGAGGGTGGCGATCGCGTCACCCTACGACGGGCTCATGGCGCCGTGGTGCCCCCTGACCGCCAGTAC
>JAYVMH010000143.1:0-7923 GCA_043759015.1 Actinomycetota bacterium | reverse complement strand
AGCTCGCTGGTGGCACGGGGCGCACGATGGGCGAACACGCCGGGCAAACGATCCGCCCGGTCGACGGGTCGCCGGGGGAGATCGCCGCCGTCCTGTCGAAGTTCGCGGAGGTCGGTACCACCCACGTCCAACTGGTCGTGGACCCGATCACGCAGGCATCGATCGAATGGCTCGGCGACGTGCTTCGCGTGCTCGACGCCTGACCAGTAGGGTTCCTCTCGTTTTCGAGGAGGGTGTCATGGCGCAGAAGGTTCGTGGTGTGGTGGCTCGGAGCAAGGGTGCGCCGGTGACGATCGAGACGATCGTGATCCCGGATCCCGGTCCGGGTGAGGCGGTGGTGAAGGTGCAGGCGTGCGGCGTGTGTCACACCGACCTGCACTACCGCGAGGGTGGCATCAACGACGACTTCCCGTTCCTGCTCGGCCACGAGGCCGCCGGCGTGGTCGAAGCGGTCGGCGAGAACGTCACCAACGTGGTGCCGGGCGACTTCGTCATCCTCAACTGGCGTGCCGTCTGCGGCACCTGCCGCAGCTGCTTGCGCGGCCGACCCTGGTACTGCTTCAGCACGTTCAACGCCACGCAGAAGATGACCCTCGAGGACGGCACGGTGCTGTCGCCCGCACTCGGCATCGGCGCGTTCGTCGAGAAGACGCTCGTGGCCGCCGGTCAGTGCACGAAGGTGGACGCCGGTGTGCCCGCAGCGACCGCTGGTTTGCTCGGCTGCGGTGTGATGGCGGGCATCGGCGCGGCGATCAACACCGGCAACGTCGGGCGTGGCGACTCTGTGGCCGTGTTCGGTTGCGGAGGTGTGGGCAACGCGGCCATCGCCGGTTCGCTGCTGGCCGGTGCGCACACCATCGTCGCCGTCGACATCGACGACCGCAAGCTCGAGCTGGCCAAGCAGTTCGGCGCCACCCACACCGTGAACTCCAAGGCCACCGACCCGGTCGAGTACATCAAGTCGGTCACCGGCGGCAACGGCGCCGACGTCTGCATCGAAGCGATCGGCCACCCCGAGGTGTACAAGCAGGCGTTCAACGCCCGCGATCTCGCGGGCACCGTGGTCCTCGTCGGCGTGCCGCGGCCCGACATGACGATCGAACTGCCGTTCATCGAGGTGTTCGGTCGCGGCGGCCAGCTGAAGAGCAGCTGGTACGGCGACTGCCTGCCCTCACGCGACTTCCCGATGCTCGTGACGCTGCACCAGCAGGGTCGCCTCCCATTGGACAAGTTCGTGTCGGAGACCATCTCGCTCGACGAGGTCGAGGAGGCGTTCCACAAGATGGAGCGCGGCGAGGTCCTCCGTTCGGTCGTGGTGCTGTGAGCGGGGTCCGCTAGGTGGCGATCGAACTCGTCACCACCGACGGCATCTTCGCCCTCGACGGTGGCGAGTGGCAGGTCACGAACAACATCTGGATCGTGGGCGACGATCGCGAGGTCGTCGTGTTCGACGCCGCACACGACGCGGCGCCGATCGCTGCCGCGGTCAACGGCCGGCGGGTGCGGGCCATCGTGCTCACCCACGGCCACAACGACCACATCAACGCCGCGGTGCCGCTGCGCGACCTCGTCGACGCGCCGATCCTGCTGCACCCCGCCGATCGCATGCTCTGGGACGTCGTCTGGAAGGGCGAGCACCCCGACCGCGACGTGGTGCCCGGGCAGTCGGTGAAGATCGCCGGCCACGAGCTCGCCATCCTGCACACGCCGGGGCATTCGCCGGGTTGCTGTTGCTTCCACGACGAGTCGTCCGGCGTGGTGTTCAGCGGCGACACACTGTTCTGTGGCGGCCCCGGCGCCACCGGGCGGAGCTTCAGCGACGAGCCCACCATCGTGCGCTCGATCCGCGACCGGTTGCTCGCACTGCCGGATCACACCGTCGTCCACACCGGCCACGGCGACAGCACCACCATCGGCGCCGAGCGAGCGGGCGTGCTGGCGCGTGCCGTTGAGCTGGGTCTCTGAGCCAGGATGGGCCGATCGCGAACTCGGGTCGGCGTGCTGGTCGCGGCGTTGCTGTCGGTCGGTTGGCGACTGCGGTTCGTGTTCACCCCGATCAACTCCGACGAAGGCGGGTTCCTGGCGATCGCCCGTGCCTGGCGGCACGGCTCCGTGCTCTACCGCGACGTGTGGGTGGACCGACCGCAGGGCCTGCTGGTCGTCTATCGCCTGTTCGACATGATCACCGGGAACGAGGACGTCGTGCGGGTGATCGCGCTCGTGTTCGGCGCGGTTGCGGTCGTCGCGGTCGCAATCGCAGTGCGGATGGTCGCATCGCCCGCCGCCGCTGTCCTGGCCGCGTTCTTTGCCGCGATCCTCTCCGCCGCACCGGCCATCGAGGGCTACACCGCCAACGGTGAACTGCTGAGCAGCTCGATGAGTGCGGTCGCGGTGGCGCTCGCGGTCGTCGCCATCGTTCGGCGGCGGTCGTGGCCGTGGATGGTCGCCGCCGGCGCGGCGGGAGCGCTCGGCTGGTCCATCAAGCAGTCCGCCGTCGACGGATTGGTCGCGATCGGGCTGTGGCTGATCGTCGCCTCCTTCGTCGGCTGGTTGCCGCGACGCGAGAGCTGGGTGCGGCTCGCCCAACTCGTGGCAGGCGCGGCAGCCGTGGTCGCGGCGTGCGCGGTGCACGCCGCGCTCACCGAGTGGCACGGGTGGTGGTACGCCGTCATCGGCTATCGCGCCGAGCAACGAAGTGCCTTCGTCGGTGCCGACTGGAAGCGCCTGGGCACCACCGCGGTCGACGCATGGCCGGTGTTGCTCCCCGCGGCGATCGCGGCACGTGTCGGCGCGGTCCTGCTCCGCCGCCGCGGCACACCCACAGGCACCGGGCTGACCGCGATGTTCGTGATGTGGATGGCGGCGAGCGTGCTCGGCTTCCTCGCAGGTGGTCAGTTCTTCCACCACTACTGGGTGATCCTCGCCCTGCCGCTCGCCGCGCTGTGCGGCGTCACCATCGGCCGTGTGGATGTAGGGAAGGCCCGGATCGTGGCGTGCTACCTCGTGGCGTTCCCGGCACTGTGGTCCTGGTCGTCGCTCGTCGTTCTGTCGCACGCCAGGGTGCCCATCGCGGTCAGCAACGAGCCCCGACCGCTGCAGGCGGAAGTGGTGGGCCACTGGCTCCGGGATCACACGCGACCGGGTGACTCCGTCTACATGATGTGTGCCGCAGCCCACGCCTACGCCCACGCGCACGCCGATCCGCCGTACCGCTACCTTTGGTTCGACGGGGTGCGCCAGGCCGAAGGGGCCCAAGCCGAGCTCGAGCGACTGTTCACAGGACCCGACCCGCCGACGTGGGTGGCGGAGTTCGACGCCTTCAGGTCGTGCAACCGATCGGGCGTCGTCAAGCGGGCGGTGGCGAGTCGCTACGCGCGCACCGCCACCATCGACGGTGTGCGGATCTACCGGCTGGCCGGCTGACCCTCTACTCTCGTGCCGGCTTCTTCGCCCGGCTCGGCTGCACCCGTGTGGGTTCGCCGGGCATCTTCGGGTAGACCGGCGGCCACGGCGCGTCCTGCAACCCTGCCGCCTGGTCGCGAGCGACCATCTCCAGGAACGGTGTCAGCGGCTGTGGGTGATCGTTCATCGTCGCCCAGGCGTCGCCGTGTTCGTCCACCCAGCGCGGCACGGTGGCGATGGTCATGTCGTGAGGGCGCAAGGTCGCCAGCAGCTCCCACGGGAACGGGAACGACGCCGGCGCGTGGTCGAGCGCACGAACGGACCACGGCGCGAAGACGGTCTTGTGCGGCGCGTTCTGGTTGAAGTCGATGAAGATGCGTTCGCCGCGCTGCTCCTTCCACCATGCTGCGGTGATCAGGTCGGGTCGGCGGCGTTCCAGCTCGCGGGCGACTGCCACCGCCGCACTCCGCACCGCGTCACTGTCGTGCGACGGGACGAGCCGCACGTACACGTGCAGGCCGCGGTTGCCCGACGTCTTGATGAAACCGGCGACGCCGAGGTCGTCGAGCAGGCGCTTGGTCTCCGCCGCGGTCTCCTGCGCCATCTCGTAGGTCGTGCCCGGACCGGGGTCCAGGTCGAGGCGGAGCTCGTCGCACTGCTCCTGGTCGGGCAGACGCACCGGCCACGAGTGGAACCCGAGGCAACCGAGGTTCACCGCCCACACGAGGTGGGCGAGGTCGGCGATCACCAGCGCCCGCGACGGTGTGCCGTTGGGGGTAAGCACCGTGGTGGTGTGCAGCCAGTCCGGAGCGCCGTCGGGGATGCGCTTCTGGAAGAAGTTGGATCCGTGCGCGCCGTTCGGGAACCGCTGGAGCAGCACCGGGCGGTCCTTCATCTGCCGCATCACCGCATCACCGACCGACAGGTAGTACTCCACGAGATCCAGCTTCGTGTCGCCGCGGGTGGTGAAGAAGACCTTGTCCGGGTTCGTGATCGTCACGGTGTGACCGGCGATCTGGAGGTCCACTCCCTCGCTCACAGGATCTTGGACAGGAACTGCTTGGTGCGCTCGTGGGTGGGATTGGTGAAGAAGTGCTCGGGGGTTCCCTCCTCGATGACGACCCCCCCGTCCATCATCAGCACTCGATCGCTCACCTCGCGGGCGAAGCCCATCTCGTGGGTGACGCAGAGCATCGTCATTCCGCCGAGCGCCAGCTCCTTCATCACGTCGAGCACCTCACCGACGGTCTCCGGGTCGAGCGCGCTCGTGGGCTCGTCGAACAGCATCAGCGCAGGCTTCATCGCCAACGAGCGGGCGATCGCGACGCGTTGCTGCTGGCCGCCCGACAGCTTGCCCGGGTACACGTCGCGCTTGTCGGACAGCTTCACCCGTTGCAGCAGGTCCTCGGCGATCGCCACCGCTTCGTCGCGGCTCTGGCCACGCACGCGCCGCGGCGCCTCGATGATGTTCTCCAGCGCGGTCATGTGCGGCCACAGGTTGAATCGTTGGAACACGAAGCCGATCTCGCTGCGGATCGGCACCAGCGACTTCTCCGACGACTTGACCAGCTCGCCCCTGCTGTTGGTCCCGAAGCCGATGTGATGGCCGTTGACGACGATGCGGCCGGCATCGATGCTCTCCAGCCCGTTCAACGTGCGCAGGAACGTGGTCTTGCCCGACCCGGACGCCCCGATCAGGCAGACGACCTCGCCCTTGGACACCTGGACGGACACGCCCCTGAGGACCTCCACCCTGCCGAACCGCTTGTGGACGTCGATCGCGTCGACGATGTTCTCGTGGGCCATCAGTGCCCCCTCGGATTGCCGGAGAGCATGCGTGTGGTCCAGCGGGTTCGCTCGGTCGTCGCGTCGCGCTCGCTCTCGCTGAACTTGCGCTCGATGGACTTCTGCACGAATCCCCACAGCGTGGTGAGCACGAGGTAGAGGATCGACACACCGATCAGGTACTCGGGGTACTTGAACGACGACGAGATGCGGATCTCCGCGTCGGAGAACAGCTCGCGCACGCTGATCACGCTGAGCAACGAGGTGGTCTTCAGCATGTTGTTGAACTCATTGCCGAGCGGCGGCATGATCACCCGGGCTGCTTGGGGCAGCACGATGCGCCGCATCGCCATCGTGCGCGTCATGCCCACCGTCTTGGCGGCCTCCATCTGCCCGGCATCGACCGCGCTGATGCCGGCGCGGGTGATCTCCGACATGTACGCCCCCTCGTTGACCGCCAGCGCAACGGTGCCGGCCAGCACCGCACCGGACACCGAGAACAGGCCGAAGTGCGCCGTCCGCGGGAACAGGTCGTAGTTGAGGAACAGGTTCGCGCCGTAGTACGTGAACACGATCTGCACGATCACGGGGGTGCCCCGGAAGAACCACACGTACATGCCGGAGAGGAAGCGCAGTACGCGGAGCTTCGACATCTGCATGAGCGCCGAGATCAGACCGAAGATCACGCCGAACAGCTGGGCGACGATCGAGACGCCCAGCGTGAGGTACAGGGCCGTCCTGGTGGGCCCGTCCGGCAGGATCAGGTAGTCCTTGAACGTGCCCCAGTCGAAGTTGACCGCGAACAAAGGGTCAGCTCACTTCTGCAGTGCCGTGGAGCTCATCTCCCACTGGGCGAGGATGGTGGCCATCGTGCCGTCGGTGTACATCCCGTCGACGATGGTCTTCACGACGGCCGTGAGCGCATCGCCCTTGCGGATCGCGATGCCGACCGAGATCGGATTGATCGCGTCGCCCCCGAACGTGAACGCATCGGGCGTCTGCTTGACGTAGTACGCGACGACCGGAGCATCGCCGAAGTAGGCGTCGACCTTGCCCGTGCGGAGCGCCGTGGCTGCGTCGGTGTCCTTCGGGAACGTCTGCACGGTGATGCCCTTCTTGCCGGCCTTGGTGAACTCGTCGGACTTGGCCTTCAAGAAGTCGGCGTTCGACGTGCCGACCTCCACCGAAACCGTCTTGCCGGCGATGTCGTCGATGGACTTGATACCGGCCGGGTTGCCCTTCTGCACCATGAACGACTGGCCCACGCTGAGGTAGTCGACGAAGTCGACCTGCTGCTTTCGCTCGGTGGTGTCGTTCATACCGGAGATGATCGCGTCGCACTTCTTGCCCACAAGGGCAGGGATGATGCCGTCGAAGCCAGTGTTGACGAAGTCGGCCTTCACGCTCATGCGCTTGGCGATCTCCCGGCCGATCTCGATGTCCGAGCCGACGGGCGTGGTGCCGTCGTAGAACTCCTCGGGCGGGTAGGAGATGTCGCTGCAGAACAGCAGCGTGCCCGCCTTGGCGATGTCGGGCGGAGCGGCCACCGTGGGGGTGGTGCCGGTGCCGGCGGTGTTGGCGGTGGTGGGCGTGGCGGTGCCGGCCGAGCGGGACGAGCCGCTCGATCCGCACGCGGCGAACAGCAACGAAGCGGCGACCGTTGCGACCGCAAGATGACGTGTACGCATTTTGACGGCTTTCATTGTGGGACGAGTACGAGTGGCAGGCGTTCGGAAACGTTACACGAGCCACGCTCCGCTACCGTCGGCAGGGTGGGGGAGAGCTTCGACATCACCGCTCCGATGCAGGGCACGATCGTCGTCATCGACGTCTCGGTCGGACAGCAGGTGCGCAAAGGGCAGCAGCTGATGCTCATCGAGTCGATGAAGATGCATCATGCGATCGAATCGCTCGCCGACGGCACGGTGAGCGGACTGCACGTCCAACCCGGCGCCACCGTGATGGAGGGAGCGGTCGTCGCTCGTGTCGAGGTGGGCGCGGTCAGCGTGGCCGCGCTCGCACCGGAGGTGGCGGAGGATCCCGCGCACATCCGGCCCGACCTTGCCGAGGCCATCGAGCGGCACACCGTCGGCCTCGACGCATCCCGTCCGGAGGCTGTGGCTCGCCGCCGCAAGGTCGGTCGGCGTACTGCCCGCGAGAACGTCGCCGATCTCGTCGACGCCGGCTCGTTCGTCGAGTACGGCCCGGTGGTGATCGCGGCCCAACGCCGCCGGCGGGATCTCGCCGACCTGATCGCGCGCACCCCCGCCGACGGCATGATCGGTGGTCTCGGCAAGGTCTCGGGGCAGTCGATCGTGGCGATGAGCTACGACTACACCGTGCTCGCCGGCACACAGGGAACCCAGAACCACTACAAGAAGGACCGCCTCTTCGAGCTCGCCGAACAGTTCCGCCTGCCGGTCGTGTTCCTCACCGAAGGCGGTGGCGGTCGCCCCGGCGACACCGACCAATCGGGTGTCAGCGGGCTCGATTGTCTGGCCTTCCTGTACTTCGCCGAGCTGTCCGGGCTGGTCCCGATCGTCGGCATCAACGCCGGCTACTGCTTCGCAGGCAACGCCGCGATCCTCGGGTGCTGCGATGTGGTGATCGCCACCGCCGACAGCAACATCGGCATGGGTGGCCCGGCGATGATCGAAGGGGGCGGCCTCGGAGTGTTCGACCCGCACGAGATCGGGCCGATGGACGTGCAGCGGGCGAACGGCGTGGTGGACATCG
>JAYVMH010000142.1:0-18307 GCA_043759015.1 Actinomycetota bacterium | reverse complement strand
TGTTCTCCACCCCGCGAACGAGCATCGTCGTCAGTTCGTCGGGCTCGGAGATCTGGGCGGCGAGCACTTCGCTCGGCGTGATGCCCTTGGCCTCGGCTTCGTACAGCAGGATCAGGGCTCGCTCGCGGGCGTCACTCCGCTCGTCGCCGAGCGGTCTCGCATGGCGCGACTCGCGGCGGGCCATCGATCAGACCCGGGTGATGTAGTCGCCGGAGCGGGTGTCGACCTTGACCCGGTCGCCCACGTTGATGAACAGCGGCACCTGGATGACCTTGCCGGTCTCGAGCGTCGCTGGCTTGCGCGCACCGCTGACCCGGTCGCCTTGGATGCCCGGCTCGGTCTCGCTGATCGCGAGCTCCACGGACGCCGGGATCTCGACCGTCACGATCTCGTCGTTGTAGAACGCGATGATCGCCACCGAGTTCTCGACCATGTAGTCCACGGCATCGCCGAGCGCCACCGGCGACACGTGCTGCTGGTCGTAGCTCTCCAGGTCCATGAACACGTACTCGTCGCCGTCGCGGTACAGGAACTGCATGTCCTTGCGGTCGAGGATGGCCTGCTCGACCCGGACGCCGGCGTTGAAGGTGCGGTCGATGACCGCGCCGTTGCGCAGGTTGCGGATCTTCGAACGCACGAACGCGCCGCCCTTGCCGGGCTTGACGTGCTGGAACTCGACGACCTGGAACAGGACGCCGTCGAGCTCCAGGGTGATCCCGTTCTTCAGGTCGTTGGTGGTGATGGCAGGCACGGTGAATCCTTCGGAGATGACGTGAGAACGCGGCACCCGTCGGTGGTGACGACCACCAGGTCTTCGACACGGATGCCGCCGAAGCCTTCACGATAGACGCCCGGCTCGACGGTTACGACGTCGCCGACCTGCAAAGTGGCGTCGCCGACACGGTTCACGAATGGCTCCTCGTGGATGAGGAGGCCGACGCCGTGGCCGGTGCCGTGCGTGAACCAGTCGGCGTATCCGGCCTCGGCGATGATCCCCCGGCAGATGCCGTCCAGCTCCTTGACGCTGACGCCGGGGCCAACCGCGGCCACCCCTGCCTTCTGCGCCGCGAGCACGACGTCGTACAGCTCCCGCTGGAGCGGTGCCGGTTCGCCGATGAGGAACGTGCGCGTCATGTCGCTGTGGTAGCCGTCGACCAGCGCGCCGACGTCGATGATCACCGTGTGACCGCGCTCGATCACCGTGTCGGTCGGCCGATGGTGCGGAAGCGCCGCGTTCACCGGGCCGGTGGCGACGATCGTCTCGTAGCTGGGGCCGGTTGCGCCCAGCTCGCGCATGCGCACCTCCAGCCGGTTGCGTACTTCGGCTTCGGTTGCCCCGGCCACCAACATCGGCAACGCGTCGGCAAGGGCCTGATCCGCGATCCGACATGCTGTCGCCATCGCGTCGATCTCGTCGGCGTCCTTGATGCGTCGCTCGGCTTCGACCACGCCCGTGGTGGCGACCAGCGTCGAGTGGATCGAGGTGAGGTACTGCGTGTGCTGCAGCACGGTGACGTACGCCGCCTCGAACCCGACCGCCGCGTAGCCGGCGCAGACGTCGGCGATGTGCTGCAGGGTGGCGGCGCCGGTGGCGCCGACCAGCACCTCACCGACGACCCCGGCGGCCGACATCTGCTGCGCCGCCTGGTCGCCGTAACGGCCGTCGGTGATGAGCACGAGCCGATCGGGGGCGAGCACCACCCAACCGTTCGAACCGGTGAAGCCGGTGAGCCATCGGATGTTGGACAGGTCGCTGATCAGCAACGCGTCGGGACCGGCGAGCCGCGCGCGGACCCGATCGGCGCGCCCGGCGATGCTCATGTCGCCAACCGCCTGGCGATCGCCTCGACCGCAAGTTCGTAGCCGTGCATGCCCAGGCCGATGATCGACCCGGTTGCCACCGGCGACACCACACTGGTGTGCCGCCATGGCTCGCGAGCATTCGGGTTCGAGATGTGGACTTCGATGATCGGGCCGGCGAAGGCCGCGAGCGCATCGTGCAGCGACCAGGCGTAGTGCGTGAACGCACCCGGATTGATGATGATCGCCGCGGCATCCAGACGGGCAGCGTGGATCGCGTCCACCAACGCACCTTCGTGGTTGGTCTGGAACGCGTGGACGACGTGGCCGTGGCGCTCGGCGGCGGTCTCGACGGCCGCGACGTAGTCCGCCAGGGTTGCGGTGCCGTAGATGTGCGGCTCGCGCTGGCCGAGCAGGTTCAGGTTGGGTCCGTGGAGCAAGGCGATGGTGGCCACCCGCCTATCGTGCCACGCCCGCCTTCCACGTCGGTCGATCAATCGAGTAGACGACGTGTCGTTCCCCCGCCCAACCCGGTGTCATCGGGTGGTCGAACCCGCGGGACGGGTCGAACCGCAGGCCGATCTTCTCCATCACCCGACGCGAGTTGGTGTTCTTCGTCGTGGTGAAGCTGACCACCTCGTTGCGCGGCGGGCCGACGTGTTCGAACGCGAACGCGAGCACGGCGCATGCCCCTTCCGGAGCGAACCCACGGCCCCAGTGCTCCTTCGCCAGCCGCCAACCGATCTCCAGGCAGGGAGTGAGCCCTTCCACGTGCCACGTCGGCGCCGCGAGGCCGATGAAGCCGATGAACTCGCCCGTGTCGAGCCGTTCGGTGGCCCACAGCCCCCAACCTCGCTCGGCCCAGGTGGCGGCCATGTGGTCGACCATCTGGTCGCTCTGTTCGCCGGTCAGGCAGGCCGGGAAGTGCCGCATCACCTCCGGGTCACCGTTCAGCCGCGCGTACGGCACCTTGTCGGCCTCGGTCCACCCACGCAGCAGCAGTCGGTCCGTTCGCACCTCCGGCGTCATCCCCACCACGCTACGCCCCAGCCCGTCGGGCCCGAAACCCCGACACGCCCGTCCGCGCCGGTCCGACCGCCGCAACGAGACACGGATCCGGGAGCCGGCCCCCATTCGGACAGGCGCCCGCGGGTCAGGCGAGGTCGGCGAGGGTGGCCAGGGCGAGGTCGGCGGGGACGCCCGGCACGACTTCGACCCCGCGTGGGCCGTCCAGCACGAACGTCAGACCATCCGAGCGCACCTTCTTGTCGCGGGCCATCAGGGCGACAAGATCCGCAGCCGACGAACCCGACGGCAACGACGTATCGAGCTCGTATGCGCTGGCGACCACGTCGTAGTGGTACCGCACCCGATCGGCGTCGATGCGGCCCATTCGATGGGCCAGGTGCGCGGCGTACACGAGCCCAACCGCGACGGCCTCGCCGTGCGCGAGCGAGTGGTCCGTCGCGATCTCGAGCGCGTGGGCCAACGTGTGGCCGTAGTTGAGAAGCGCCCGGCGGCCTCCTTCGCGCTCGTCGTCGGCGACGATGCCCGCCTTGATCTGCACGCAGCACGCGATTCGTTCGGCCTCCCCCATTGCGAGCAGATCGACGCCGGTGAGGAAGTGGTACTTCGCCATCTCGCCCCTGCCGCACCGAAGCTCCCGCGGTGGCAACGTCGCGAGCGCATCCAGGTCGCAGATCACCCCCGCCGGCTGCCAGTACGCCCCGACGAGGTTCTTCCCCTCGGGCAGGTTGACCCCGGTCTTGCCGCCGATCGCCGCGTCAATCATGCCGACGAGGGTCGTGCTCACGTGAACCACTGCGATGCCCCGGTGCCACGACGCCGCGGCGAAGCCCGCGAGGTCGGTGACCATTCCCCCACCAAGACCGATCACGACATCGTTGCGGGTGAGTCCCATCTCGGCGAACCCTCGGCACAGCTGCTCGACGGTCGCCAAGCTCTTGTGCTCTTCGCCGTCGCCGACGATGAACCGTTGGGACTGCACCCCGGCGTCCACATCCAGCGGAATGCCCGCCTGGGTGACGATCGCCGCGCGTCGAGCCGAGCGCGGCAACAGCGCCGCCAGCTCGCGACGCGCACCCGAGCCGACCAACACGTCGTAGCTGCGGTCGCCCAGTGGCACGTTGACCGTGATCACCGAAGCACCGCCTCGACCACGTCGCTGACCGATCGGTTGTCAACCAGCACGATTGCATCCGCCACTTCCCGGTAGAGCGCCTCGCGGTCGCGGAACATGCGTTGCAACGTACCCGATGGATCGGCGTCGAGCAGTGGACGATGGCCCGCTGCGCGCACCCGTTCGACCAACGTCGTGGGATGGGCGCACAACCAGAACACCTTGGCACCGGACTCCTTGAGCGCGACCCGGTTCACGGCGTCGAGCACGATGCCCCCTGCGGCGGCGACGATCGACGGCACGGGCGCGGCCAGCACCTCGACGAGCACAGCCGACTCGAGGGCACGGAAGGCGGGCTCACCATCGGTCGCGAAGATCTCGCGGACGGCTCGGCCCGTTCGCTGTTCGATGATCGCGTCCGTGTCGAGCACCTGGCGGCCGAGACGGTCGCCCAATATCCGAGCGACGGTGGTCTTGCCGACGCCCATCATGCCCACCAACACGACGTGCCGATCGGCAGCGATCACGACGCCGGCTTCCTCACGGGAGCGTGGCCTCGAACGACCGCGCGTTGCGGACGAACTCGGCGACGCTGTCGCCGCCGAACTTGCGCTGAGCCTCGGTGGCCAACACCAACGCCACCATCGTTTCCGCGACCACGCCCATCGCAGGGACGGCGGTGACGTCGGTGCGTTCCTTGAAGCTCACGGTCTCCTGCTTGGTGACGACATCGACGGTCTTCAGGGTGGGGCGGTTGAGCGTCGCCAATGGCTTCATCGCTGCGCGCACGACGAGCAGTTCACCCGTGGTCATGCCACCTTCGGTGCCTCCAGCAAACGTCGTCTCGCGGCGATAGTCGCGCGCATCTACGTCCCATGAGATCGCGTCGTGGGCGACGCTGCCGCGCCAGCCGGCGACGTCGAACCCGTCGCCGATCTCGACTCCCTTCACCGCCTGGATGCTCATGATCGCCTGCGCCAGAGCCGCGTCGATCTTGCGGTCCCAGTGCACGTGGCTGCCGAGCCCGACCGGCACGCCGTACGCGAGCACTTCGGCGACGCCGCCGAGCGAGTCGCCGTCCTTCGCGCACGCCTTGATCTCTTCGATCATCGCGTCGCCGGCGGCCGGGTCGAAGCACCGCACTTCGCTCGCGTCCACCGTGTCGAGGTCTTCGGGAAGCGGACGAACGCCGCCGGTTGCGCGCACCGGGCCCATCTGGATGATGTGCGAGATGATCGACACACCGAGGTGCGAGAGCAGCTTCTTGGCGACCGCCCCAGCGGCGACACGGGCGGCCGTCTCGCGGGCGCTCGCCCTCTCGAGCACGTCGCGCGCGTCGGTGAACCCGTACTTCTGCATCCCGACCAGATCAGCGTGACCGGGGCGGACCTGCGTGAGTGGATCCTTGGTCGCACCCGGCGCCGGCGACATCTCCTCGTGCCACTTGTCGCTGCGGAACCATTCGCTGTTCTTGATCTCGATCGCGACCGGTGAACCGAGCGTGCGACCGTGTCGGATGCCGCCGATGAGCGTGAGCTCGTCCTGCTCGAATCGTTGCCGAGGGCCGCGACCGAAACCGAGGCGACGGCGGGCCATCTCGGCCTGGATCTCCTCGACGGTGATTTCCAAGCCCGCCGGAAGCCCCTCCATGATGACCACGAGCGCCTGTCCGTGTGACTCGCCGGCAGTGAGGAAACGAAGCATTCCGGCCAGGCTACTGGCGACGTGTGGCCAGTTCCCGTTCCGCGGCGGCCGCCATCGCGTGCACGTCGGGAGTGACGCCGTGCCACAGGACCTGCTGCAACGCGGCCTGATGGACGAGCATGCCGAGACCGTCGACCGTCGTGGCGCCGATGCGGCGGGCGGCCGCGAGCAACGCCGTCTCACGCGGGTGGTAGACGATGTCGGCGACCACGTGTTCGGGCCGCAACGCGTCGGCGTCGCACGGCAACGCGGCGGTGCCCATGCCCACCGAGGTGGCGTTGACGACGATGTCCGCATCGCGGATGTCGGCCGCCGAACCGACTACCCCTGCGCCACCCGCGAGCGCCGCTGTTCTCTCCGCGGCGCCGGCGCTGCGGTTCACGACGATCACTCGCGCCACGCCAGCGCGCGCCAGTGCGTCGGCGATGGCGCGAGCCGCACCGCCCGCACCGAGCAGGCAGACGACGCGACCGCGCACGCCCACCGAAGCCGAAGCAAGTGAGGCCACGAACCCGGCACCGTCGGTGCTGTGGCCGAACAACCGGCCGTCCGGGGCAGGGACGACCGTGTTGACGCTGTGCAACGCCGTGGCCGCTGGATCGAGCACGTCGACCTCGGTGGCGACAGCCTCCTTGTGGGGCATCGTGACCGAGAGGCCACCCAGGCCGAACAGGCGAACCGCATCGAGCGCGCGCTGGCTCTCGCCGCGGTGCACGTGCAACGCGACGTAGACCCAGTCGAGGCCCAACTGCTGGAACGCCGCGTTGTGCAGTGCCGGCGACAGGCTGTGTTGCACCGGGCTCCCGATGACGGCGGCGACACGAGTGCTGCCTGCGATCACAAGAGGCCCAGCTCGCGGGCCCGTTTCACGTTCGCCTCGTGCTGGGCGGCGGTCGCGGCGAACGCGTGATGACCATCCGCGTCGGCGAGCACGTAGAACAGGTACAGGCACGGCTGCTTGGCCGGGATGTCCTTGCACAGCGGATCGCCCTTGGAGGGGTTGGCGGACGGGTTGAGGGCTGCGTGGATGCTGGCCCGACCGGGGTTCGCGATCGGCGTGGGTGGCAGGCCCGTGTGCAGGTACGTGTTGTACGGCGTGTCGATCGCGAGCAGCTCGCCGAACGGCCGCGACCCGTCCTGCTGGTAGAAGAGCGAGGCATCGATCTGCAGCGGCATGCCGAGGAACAGCCGATTGTAGATCACGCGGGCGATCTTCGGTCGATCGTCGGGCACCTTTGCCTCGCGCTCGATCAGGCTGGCGACGACGAGCACCTGGTACGGCGAGACACCGATCGCCTTGGCCCGCACGTCGATGCTCTCCTGCCCCGCCACCCGTTCGGTGAGGCCGACCATGCGCTGCACGAGTTGGTCGGCTGTCTCACCGTTCGACACCTGGTACGTGTCGGGGAACAGGAGGCCTTCGAGGCTGTTGACGCCGTCGGGAAGGTACTTCGAACGCACGGTGCCCTGCGTGCCCGCGACACCGAAGTCGCCAGCCGTGAGGCGATGCGTCTTGGCCTCCAACCGGGCACCCATCTTGGCGATCGTGAACCCCTCGGGGAACGTGACCTTGGTGAAGGTCTGCGACGGCGGAGTTCGCAACACCCGCATGATGTTGCCCATGTGGTCCTTCGGGCGAACCTGGTAGTAGCCGGAGGTGAGCTTGAGGCCACCGTGGTGATCGACGTACCAGCGGAACACCCACGCCTTGCTGATCAGGCCCTTGGTCTCCAGCCTCGTGCTGACGGTCTCCAAGGTGTCCGACGCGTTGACGGTGAACGTGACCGCGTCGCCGGGATCGCCGGGCGGGTTCATCTGCCGCGTGTACCAGAGCCCGCCGATGCCCACGCCGACCACCGCCGCCAGCGCGAGCATCGCCGTGAGGTAGACGACCCACTTCCACGGCGGCCGATGACCACGCGGTCGTTCGATGACGAGCGCATCGGTGATGTCCGGATCGTCCCATGGGTCGGGGTGCCACTCCCGTTCGTCGATCATCGTCATCGGACCGACCGACCGTCCAGCCAATGTTGCAGCAGCACCGCAGCAGCCACCTTGTCGACGACCTTGCGGCGCGCCTGCGCCCCCATGCCGGCTTCGATCAGCGCCCGATCGGCAGTGACCGTGGTGCGGCGCTCGTCGGAGGTGTGGACCGGCACGCGCACCACCGTAGCCAAGGCATTGGCCTCGGCAACGGCAGCCTTCGCAGCCGGGCCTTCGGTGCCGTTCATGTTGAGGGGCAAACCGACCACCACCGCCTCGGCCTCCTCCTCGTCGACGAGGCGAGCGATGGCCAGGTGATCGCGGGCGACGGAGCCTGATCGCTGGAGCACGGTGAGGGGCGACGCGATGGTGCCGGTGCGGTCGCTGACAGCGATGCCGATGCGCTTGCTGCCGAGGTCGAGTCCGAGCACCCGCACGATCAGCCCCTGGCCGCGGCCTCCGCGATCCGCAACGCGTCGTCGAGTCCTTCGGGGTTCTTCCCGCCGGCCGTGGCGATGTCGCCCTTGCCACCACCACCGCCACCGACCGCCTTGGCGGCGTCGCGGATCAGATCGCCGGCCACCTTGCCCGACGTCGGCTGCACGGCTGCAACGAGCGACACACCACCGGCGTCGCTGATGCCGCCGAGCACCACGGAGTGGGCTCCGTGCTGGCGGACGGCGATCGCGAGATCTCGGAGGTCGCTCGGCGACAGACCGTCGATCCGGCTGACGACGATGCCGTCCGGGGCGGCGTCGGCGAGCTCGGCGGCACGAGCGGACGCGACCTTGGCGCGCATGACCTTGAGCTCGTCGTGCAGCGTCTTGATCTCATCGAGACGGCGCTGCACTCCGACCACCAGCTCGTCGGGCGCGGCGCCGACGAGCCGCGCCACCTCGGCAACCTGCGCGGCATCGCGCTGCATCAGCCGGACGGTGTTCTCGCCCGTGGTGGCTTCGATGCGGCGCAGGTTGCTGCCGATCGAGCTCTCGTTGATCACCTTGATGGTGCCGATGTCGCCGGCGGCGTGCACGTGCGTACCACCACACAGCTCGATCGAGTTGCCGACCTCGAGCACGCGAACGATGTCGCCGTACTTGTCGCCGAAGAACGCAATCGCGCCGAGCGCTGTGGCTTCGTCCTTGGTGGTCTCGAACACGCGGGCCGGTGCGTTCGCCAACGTCTCCGCGTTGGCGATCTCCTCGATGCGACGGATCTCGTCGGGCGTGACGGCCGCGTAGTGCGAGAAGTCGAACCGCAGACGATCGTCGGCGACGAGCGAACCGGCCTGCTTCACGTGCTCGCCGAGCACCCGTCGCAGTGCGTAGTGGAGGATGTGGGTGCCGGTGTGGTTGCGCCGGATGCCAGCGCGGCGAACGTCGTCGATCGCCGCCGCGGCGGTGCTGCCCGGGTGGATCTCGCCGCGCGTGATCGTGGCGATGTGCCGTCGAAGCCCAGGAAGCGCGAACGTCGTGTCGAGGACCTGAGCTTCGCCGTCGGCGGTGACGATCGTGCCGGTGTCGCCCACCTGGCCGCCGCTCTCGGCGTAGAACGGTGTGCGGTCGAGGAAGATCTCGACCGCGTCGGCGCCGTCGGGCATGTGAGCACCGGGCAGCACCGCGAGCACGCGTGATTCCGCGGTGTTCTGGGTGTAGCCGACGAACTCGCTGACTCCGAACTGCTCGACCACCTCGCGATAGCTGTCCAACCGGTCGTCGTCTGCGACGCGACCCTTGCGCGCCGCCTTTGCCCGGGTGCGCTGCGCGGCCATCTCTCCGTTGAAGCCGTCGGTGTCGACGCGCACCCCGCGCTCACCAGCGATCTCCTCGGTGAGCTCGAGCGGGAAGCCGTACGTGTCGTGGAGGAGGAACGCGGTCGACCCGGCGAGCCGATGCCCGCCTTCGTGCGGCGCGGCGTCGGCGAGCTCGTCCTCCAGGATGGCGAGGCCTGTCTTCAGCGTCTGACGGAAGCGTTCTTCTTCGCGAGTGAGCACGTTGACGATGAAGTCGCGGTTGCCGATGACTTCCGGATACGCGTTGCCCATCACTGTGATGGCGGTCTCGGCGAGCGACGGCATGACCAGCTTGTCGGTGCCCAGCAGGTACGCGTAGCGCACGGCGCGCCGGATGATTCGCCGCAGCACGTAGCCGCGGCCCTCGTTGCTGGGGAACACCCCGTCACTGACCAGCATCGTGCTGCTGCGTGCGTGCTCCGCGAGCACGCGCATGGCGAAGCTGTTCCTGTCGTCGTAGTCGCCCGAGATGTAGCGCTTGCCCGTGAGGTCGCACGCCTGGTCGATGAGCGGCTGCATCAGGTCGGTCTCCCACACGGAGTCCACCCCTTGCAGCAGGCACAGGATGCGCTCGAGCCCGGCACCGGTGTCGATGCTCGGCTTCGGCAGCGGCGATCGACTGCCGTCGGCCGTCTGGTTGAACTGCATGAAGACCAGGTTCCAGAACTCCATGAAACGGTCGCCCTGCGGGTCGTGCAGTGGACCGCCATCGGGCCCGAACGCAGGACCGCGGTCGATGTGGATCTCCGAGCACGGGCCGCACGGGCCGGTCTCGCCCATCTGCCAGAAGTTGTCCTTGTCGCCCAGCCGTTGGATTCGGTTCATGGGCACGCCGACCTGCTCGTGCCACATCGCCTCGGCTTCGTCGTCGCTCTCGTGGACGGTGATCCAGAGCTGATCGCCGTCGAACCCGAACGCCTCGGTGACCAGTTCCCAGCTCCACGGGATGGCATCGGCCTTGAAGTAATCCCCGAAGCTGAAGTTGCCGAGCATCTCGAAGAACACGAGGTGCCGCTTCGTGCGGCCCACGTCGTCGAGGTCGTTGTGCTTGCCGCCGGCGCGGGCGCACTTCTGACTGGTGACCGCCCGCGGGAACGGCGCCGCTTCGTCGCCCACGAAGTACGGCTTGAACGGCACCATGCCGGCCACGGTGAACAGGACCGTCGGGTCGTGAGGGATCAGGCTTGCCGAAGGTACGACGGTGTGACCCTTCGCGGCGAAGAAGTCGGTGAAGGTCGAACGGAGTTGATCGGCGGTCTTCGGTGGCGTACCCATGGAGTGCTCAGCTTACCGAGGCACCGTTGCACGATCGGGTTGAATTGGTAGCGTCCGGTCCCGTGCCCCTTGATCTCCACGAATGGATCAGCTTCGAGGACGACGACCACCGCCGCACGTGGGTGTTCGACGCGACTTTCCTACGCTCGAACTGGAACTGCATCTACGGCAGCGGTTGCAAGGGGGTCTACGACGACGACGCAACCCACCTCGCAGAAGGCTGCTGCACGCACGGCGCCCACTTCATCGACGAGGCCGATGTGCAGACGGTCGTGGTGTCGTCGGCGCGTTTGAAGAAGCGGCACTGGCAGTACAAGAAGCAAGGTGTGCGCGACGGCGTGCTCGGTGAGGAGGACGGCGTGACCACCACCAGGGTGGTCGACGGCGCCTGCATCTTCCTCAACCGTCCCGGCTTCGAAGGTGGCGTCGGATGTGCGTTCCACCACGCTGCCGTCGAGTTCGGGGAACGCAAGATGGACCTGCAGCCCGACGTCTGTTGGCAGCTCCCCCTGCGCCTCGTGGAAGAGCTCGACGAGCACGGTTACCTCACGTCGACGCTGCGCGAATGGAAGCGACGCGATTGGGGCGCCGGCGGCGATGACTTCCACTGGTGGTGCACGGAGTCCGCCGACGCGTTCGTCGGCACGCGGCCGGTCTATCAGTACCTGCGCGACGAGATCGTCGAGATGGTGGGCGCAAAGGTCTACGGCGCGATGGTGGAGCTGCTGGAACGCCCGAAGTGGACGCCGCTCCCCCACCCTGCCGCGAGGCGCTGAGCGGTCAGCTGCCGAGGTTGGCGAGATCGCCGAGGCTGATCTTGCACTTGTCGAACAGCGGCAGCACGGCCTTCTGGATGCCGGCGTCCGGCGCAGTCGTGTCGGTGTTCAGCATGCTCGCCTTGATGTAGTCCTTGAACGCGGGGCTCTTCGCCATCTCCACGCCCAGGCACTTCACCTTGTCGACCGAGAACGGGAGGCTCGTCTGGCTACCCGTCAGCTGCTGCACCATCAGCTGACCGAAGTCCACGCACTTGAAGATGCCGTCGACGATGTCGTTGGCCTGCTGCTCGGTGGGCTTGAAGTTGTCGAACGGTCCCTTGCTCGTCCCCGACGTGTTGGCCACGTTCTCCGGAGTGACACCCGCGGCCTTCAGCGTCTTCACCGTCACCACATCGACCGCGACACCGGCGATGCAGCGTGCGTCGCTAGGGGTGATGCCGCTGCCGTCGGCCTCGAACGACGACGTCATCGCGTCGACGTAGGCCTTGCCCTCGGTGGTCCGGCTGTCGCCGCCGCTGGAGCCGCCGCCGGTCGCCGCCTTCCCGATGACCGAACTGCTGCTGCCGCAGGCCGCACCCGCAATCGCAAGCAGAGCAACCAAGCCAAGAGTCGTACGGAGTCGCATGTCGGATCCTCTCCCGATGGCCCGCCGACGATGGCGGATTCCAAGTGTTGGTATCGGCCATCGTGGTCCCAAACTGAAGTGGTCGACCAGAGACATCTGTCACCAACCCGGGAGACGGCCTTGACGATCAGGCGGTGGCGGGCACCTTCTTGTTCGCCTTGCGTCGCTCCTCGAGCGCCAGATGCCGCTTGCGGATCCGGATCGCCTTCGGTGTGACCTCCACCAACTCGTCGCCGGTGATCCATTCGATCGCGGTCTCCAAGGTGTGGATCTTCGGCGCCGGCAACTTCACCGCATCGTCGTGACTGTGGGTGCGGATGTTGTTCTTCTCCTTCGCCCGCACGCAGTTGACCACCATCTCGTCCTCGCGGGTGCACTCGCCCACGACCATGCCCTCGTACACCTGCTCGCCCGGGTTGACGAAGAAACCCCCGCTGAGCTGCAGCTTGTCCAGTGCGTAGGCCGTGGTCACGCCGAGCCGATCGGACACCATGGCCCCGCCGCGCGCGTCGGGCATGTCGCCCGCCCAGGGCATCCAGCCCAGGTGGTGCTGGTGCAGCAGCGCGGTGCCGCGTGTGGCGGTCATCAGCAGCGATCGGAACCCGATGAGGCCGCGGCTCGGGCACTCGAACGTGACGATCGTGCGACCCGCGTCGCCCGAACGGAGGTCGGTGATCCGACCCTTGCGCGGCGCGAGCTCTTGGGTGACGGTGCCGACGTGCTCGTCGGGAACGTCGCACACGCCTCGCTCCTGGGGTTCGAAGCGCTTTCCGTTCACTTCCTTGGTGATCACCTCGGGCCGGCTGACCTGCAGCTCGTAACCCTCGCGGCGCATGCTCTCGATGAGCACCGCGAGCTGCAGCTCGCCACGACCGGCGACTTCGATGACGTCGGGCGTCCCTGTCTCGAACAACTTGATCGACACGTTGCCGAGGATCTCTCGGTTCAGCCGATCGACCAGGTGACGGCTGGTGAGGAACTTGCCGTCCCTGCCTGCGAGCGGCGAAGTGTTGACGCCGAACGTCATCCGCAGCACCGGCTCGTCGACCACCAGACGGGGCAACGCCACCGGCATCTCGACCGATGCGATCGTGTCGCCGATCTCGACCTCGGGGAAGCCGGCCATCACGAACAGGTCACCCGCGCACAGCTCGTCGACCTCGTCGCGGCTGACGCCGTGGAACGACATCAGCTGGCTCAGTCGGCGCTTCAGCGGGGGCTGGCCCTCGCCGAACTCCTCCTCGAGCAGGGCAACGGTCTCGCCACGGCGCATCACACCGTTCACGACCCGACCGATCGCCAGCCGTCCGAGATACTCACTCGCATCGAGCTGGGTGACCATCGCCTGGAGGGGCGCATCGACATCGCCCTGCGGTGCAGGGATCGCCTCGAGGATCGTGTCGAGCAACGCCGAGAGATCGGCGTCGTCGTCGGGCATCCCGATGCCCTTCATCGCCTTGCCTTCGCGGGCCACCGCCGAGATGATCTCGAAGTCGATGTGCTCGTCGCCGGCGTCGAGGTCGATGAACAGCTGGTACACCTCGTCGAGCACCTCGTCCGAGCGGGCGTCCTGACGGTCGACCTTGTTGATGATCACGATCGCCGGCAGATCGCGTGCCAAGGCCTTCTGCAGCACGTAGCGCGTCTGGGGCAGCGGACCCTCGGCGGCATCGACGAGCAGCAGCACGCCGTCGACCATTGTGAGCGCACGCTCCACCTCGCCGCCGAAGTCCGCGTGGCCGGGCGTGTCGACCAGGTTGATCTTCACGTCCTTCCAGGTGATCGAGGCGGCCTTGGCAAGGATCGTGATGCCACGTTCCCGCTCCTGGTCGTTGGAGTCCATCACGCGGTCGACCACCGCCTGGTGCGCGGCGAACGTGCCCGTGGCACGGAGCAGCGCGTCGACCAGGGTGGTCTTGCCGTGGTCGACGTGTGCGACCAGAGCGACGTTACGGATGTTGGAAGAAAGGATCTGTGAGGACATGGCTGCCGTTGGGGGGGTTGAATTCAGGGCACGGCAGGCCCCGCGGAGACGTCAGTCGTCGAACTCTTCTTCGTCATCATCGTCGAAGGTGACTCCGTACTTCTCCGCAAGAGCGGCGTACTCGTCCTCTTCAGTCGACTGATGATGATCGTTCACGCCGAACCCCAGATCAAACGCACTGGGACCGGCTTGTTTGAGTTTCCGTGCTTCTTCGAAGCGACGGTGACGACCCTTCTTCACGGTAGGGCTCCCGAACCTAGAGAGTTGACATTGGGGGTCACTCTATCCTCTCGCCTGGGATTTCTGCGTCAATCACCTGGGCCGTTCCGCGTATGTCGTCGGATTCTCGCACCGGCGTGCTTACATGGCCGGATGGGTCGTGTCGTCGCAGTTCTGAACCAGAAAGGCGGGGTCGGCAAGACCACCGTCACCCTCGGCCTCGCCTCCGCGGCAGCCCACGCCGGCCACCGAGTGCTCGTCGTGGACCTCGATCCGCAGGGGTCCAGCACCTGGGTGCTCGGGCACGACCCCGGCACGGTGGAGTCGTCGACCGCGGAGGTGCTCGGGCGCCTGCCAGCGGCCCGGGCGATGTTGCCGTCGGCGTGGGGTGGTGAGGTGTGGGTCATCCCGGGCTCACCGAGGCTGCTCGCCAAGGACCACGGTGGGTCACCACTTCGCCTTCGCGAAGCACTGGCAGCGGTCAGCGACCAGTTCCACGCCGTGCTCATCGACTGCCCTCCGTCTCTCGGTGCGCTGTCCACCGCCGGCCTCACCGCGGCCGACCACGCGGTGATCGTGGTCGAGCCATCCGCACTCGGCCTGCGCGGCATCGGGGCGGTCGCCGATCTCGTCGACGAGGTGTGGGATGCCTACAACGCGGATCTGGAGCTGACGGGCGTGATCGTCAACAAGGTGCCCGCCGTCAGCAGCGAGGCCGACCGTCGATACGAGGAGCTCGTTCGCGTCGTCGGCAAACGGGCCATCTGGCAGCCGGTGATCCCCCATCGAGTGATCGTCAACCAGGCCATCGGCGACCGTCGGCCGGTGCACGCGTATGGCGCGCGCAGCGCCGACGTGGCCCAGGTGTTCGACTCGCTGTGGGCGAAGTTGCGCCGCGCCACCAAGTCCTGACCCGGCAAGTCCTGACCCAGCAAGTCCAGACCCAGCAAGTCCAGACCCAGCAAGTCCTGACCCGGCAAGTCCTGACCCAGCGAGACCTGACCCCGATCAGCGCCGCTACCCTCGCCAACATGCAGATCGTCAGTGCCCTGTTCGTCGAGAGCTTCGAGATGCGCCAGGCGCCCGGACCCTCGGCGCGGATCGACCTGACCGGCGCGATGTTCTCCATGGCCGCACCCTCTGCGGTCCCGGTGACCATTTCACCCCACCTGGTGGCGCTCATCTTCTGCCCTCCCGGCGAGAGGGGCGACGGGGTGTTCGAGGTGGTGTTCCGCAACGGTGTGCACGACGACGACGAGCAGATCGCCCGCAACGTCAGCCCGTTCACCGTCGAGCCGGGCAAGTTCACCTATCGCCTCGTGCGCGGCGAGCTCGAGTTCAGCGAGTATCGACAGATCGTGGCCCACTGTCGCGTCGATCATGGCCCGTGGCACCTTGTGCCCTTCACACTGCTGCCGCCCGCATGAACCCCACGGGTACAGTCGCATCCGTGCCCGTCACCCTCACCCACGAACACGACCTGCAGACCGTCGCGCTGATCCGCGGGTTGGCGATGGACGCTCCGCTGTACGCCAAGAGTGGCCACCAGGGCACCGCGATGGCGCTGGCGCCGCTCGCCCACGTGCTCTACAGCCGAGTGATGCAGCACGATCCAGCTGATCCTCACTGGCCCGATCGCGACCGCTTCATCCTCTCCAACGGTCACGCCAGCATCCTCCAGTACGCGATGCTGTTCCTCGCCGGCTACGGCCTCGAGCTCGACGACATCAGGCAGTTCCGGCAGTGGGGTTCGGCCACGCCGGGCCACCCCGAGGTGGGTCACACCAACGGCATCGAGGTCACCACCGGGCCACTCGGCCAGGGCTTCGCCAACGCGGTCGGCATGGCGCTCGCAGCTCGCCACCTGGAGCACCAGTTTGCCCCAGAGGTGCAGCACCACCACACGTTCGTGATCGCCGGCGACGGATGTCTGATGGAAGGCGTCAGCCACGAGGCAGCCTCCTTCGCCGGCCACCAGCGCCTCGGTGGCCTGGTGTGCGTGTACGACGACAACCACATCACCATCGATGGCGACACGAACCTCACATTCAGCGACGACGTCGGCGCGAGGTTCGAGGCCTACGGCTGGCACGTCGAACACCTCGGCGAGATCGCCGACGACCTCGACGGGTTGGAGGCGGCACTGCGGCGGGCGATGGCGGTCAGCGACCGACCCAGTCTGCTCGTCCTCCGATCGCACATCGCGGCGCCGAGCCCCGACTACACCGACAAGCATGAAGCCCACGGCAACCCCTTCACGGCCGAGCAGGTCAGCCGCACGAAGGCGGTCATGGGCATCCCCGACGAACCGTTCTGGGCACCCTCCGACCTCGTCGCCGTGTATCGCTCGCACTGTGCGTCCCGCGGCGCCGCCGCCCGCGCCGCGTGGCAGCAGCGATTCGACAGCAGCAGTCTCGACCACGCGGTGTGGGACGCATGCTGGGGTGCCACCGGCCTGCCGGGTTGGGAGGACGATCTACCGTCGTACCCCCAGGGCGACAAGGTCGCCACTCGCGTCGCCATCGAGAAGGCGTTCAACGCATCACTCACCTCGGTGCCCGGGCTCGTCGCCGGCGCCGCCGATCTCACAGGGAACACCGGTACGAAGCTGGCCGGTCAGACGGCGATGACTGCCGCCACCCCCGAAGGGCGCCAGATCCACTACGGGATCCGCGAGCACGGCATGGGCAGCATCATGGTGGGAATGGCGCTGCACGGCGGCGTGCTGCCCGCGGGCGGCACGTTCTTCGTCTTCCTCGACTACATGCGCCCGCCCGTTCGGCTCGCCGCGCTCAGCGGCGCGAAGGTGATCTTCGTGTTCACCCACGACTCCGTCGGCGTCGGCGAGGACGGGCCCACCCATCAGCCTGTCGAGCACGTCGCGACGTTGCGAGCGATCCCCAACCTGCAGGTCATCCGACCGGCGGATGCGAACGAGACCGTCGCCGCCTGGCGCGCGGCGGTTGAGCACCACGGACCCACGGCACTGGTGCTGACGCGCCAGAACGTCACCGTTTGCACCGACGGCTCAGCCGTGTCCACTGGCGCTGCCGTCGTGCTCGATGCGAATATGCCGCACGTCGTGCTGCTGGCCGCGGGCAGCGAGGTGAGCCTGTGCGTGGAGGCTGCGGCCGCTCTTGCTGCCGCGGGTCTGCGCTCACGGGTCGTCAGCATCCCGTCCTGGGATCGCTTCGAACGCCAGACAGCCGAGTTCCGCGCGTCCGTGCTGCCCGCCGCCGTGCCGGTGCTTGCGGTCGAGGCGGGCGTCACGTTCGGCTGGGCCCGCTACGCGGACGACGTGATCGGAATCGACCGCTTCGGGGCCAGCGCACCGGGCCCGACGGTGATGGACGAGCTCGGCATCAACGTCGCCAACGTCGTGGCCCGAGCCACCGCTTTGGCTGGAACGCCGAAATGAACGAAGAAGGAATGACCGCCATGGATCGTCTCGTCCACCTCTTCTCCGACCAGGGCCAGAGCCCGTGGCTCGACAACCTCAAGCGCAGCTACCTCACCGGCGGCGAGCTCGCCCGACTGATCCAGGGTGGTATCCGCGGGCTCACGTCGAACCCCACGATCTTCCAGAAGGCGATCCAGGGGTCGGCGGACTACGACGACCAGTTCACCGAGCTGGTGCGCGCCGGTGGCACGACGGTCGATCACTACTGGGCCATGGTCCTGCGCGACATCAATGGAGCACTCGACCACTTCGACGGTGTGCACCGCTCCAGCTCGGGCGGCGACGGTTTCGTCAGCGTCGAGGTCGATCCCGGCCTCGCCCACGATGGTCCGGGCACGGTGGCCGCGGCGCGAGCGCTGCACGTCCAGATCGGGCGGCCGAACCTGATGGTGAAGATCCCCGGCACGCAGCAAGGCATCGAGGCGATCCGGCAGATGGTCGCCGAGGGGCGCAACATCAACGTCACCCTGATCTTCAGCCTCGAGCGCTACCAGCAGGTGATGGACGCGTACGTCAGCGGACTCGAAGCGTACGTGGCGCTGCCCG
>JAYVMH010000141.1:0-8044 GCA_043759015.1 Actinomycetota bacterium | reverse complement strand
GCGCACCACCCGATCCGGTGGCCGCCAACGTGCTGGCGCCCGAGGAGTACGCGTCGCTGCTGCACTCGCTGGGCTTCGTCGAGCAGCACGTGCGGTTGCAGGTCTATCCGCACCTTCTGGGCGACAGCCGCGATGTCGTGGAATGGGTGCGCGGCACCACGCTGACCCGTTTCCAGAACGCGCTCCCGGCCGATGCCTTCGAGGCGTTCGTGGCGGAGTACGAGGCCCGCCTGCTGGACCGGATCGGTCGGCACCGGCCGTACTTCTTCCCGTTCCGCCGGGTGCTGATCTGGGCCCGCCGCGCCGGTTGATCAAGTGGCGGCGATGAAGTCCGCGATCACTCTGGCCAGCTCCGGTCCCCGGTCCTCCTGCAGGAAGTGGCCGGCGCCGTCGATGGTGGTGTGCGCCTGGCCGTCGCAGCCGGGCACGGACCGGAGGAACACCTTGTGGCCGCCTGCGGTGATCGGGTCACGATCGCTGAACGCACACAGCCACGGCTTGGCGAACGCGCTGAGCACACGCCAGGCGGCGACCTGATCGTCGCGAGCCGGGTCGTCGACGCCGGTGGGCACAAGCGACGGGAACACGCGGGCTCCGGCCTTGTACGAGTCGTCGGGGAACGGTGCGTCGTAGGCGGCGATGACCGCCGGCGACAGGTCGGACGTGCAGCCGCCGTTGATGATCCCGCCGATCGGGAACGTCGTGGCCTCGCGGGCGAACTTCTGCCATGCGAGGAACGCGTCGGTGGGCTTCACGTCGCCCGTCGGCAGGCCGGTGTTGCCGACCACGACGCGGGCGAATCGGTCGGGCTGCGCGGCGACGAGGCGCAACCCGACCAGCCCGCCCCAGTCCTGCCCGAAGAACGTGATGTCGTGCAGGTCCAGCAGATCGAACACGGCGGACGACATCCAGGCCACGTGGCGTGAATAGGTGTAGTCGTGCTGTTCGATGGGCTTGTCGGATCTGCCGAACCCGACCAGGTCGGGAGCGACGCAGCGATGGCCGGCAGCGACGAGCACGGGGATCATCGTTCGGTACAGGTACGACCAGCTCGGCTCGCCGTGCATGAGCAGCACCGGCGCCGCGTCCGCCGGGCCCTCATCGAGGTAGTGCACCCGGAGCTGGCCACCTTCGCCGTCGGGGACCTCTAGGTAGTGGGGTGCGAACGGGAACCCGGGCAGGTCCGTGAATCGTTCGTCGGGCGTTCGTGCTGTTCTCATCGTGCTGTTCTCATCGTGTCGTGTCCGTCATCGTGTCGTGTCCGTCATCGTGTCTCCGGGGGCATCGTCGCGGCAGCGAGGTGCAGCAGCGCGCGCAGCGCTTCGCCCATCGCGGCAGCGGCCTTCGCGCGCGACAGCCGCTGGTCGTCGCGGAGCAGTCGCCAGGCCTCGAACGAGGTGGCGACGTCGGCGGCGGCGAGTCGCGCATGAGCGGTCGTCGACGGCATTGCGTGCAGCTCGGTGGCGAACAGGTGGGCGACCTGGTCGCGAAGGCGTGCCCGGCCCCGGGCGAGTTCGTCGGCCACGACCAGTTGGAACGGCGCGCGCAGGCGCGACACGGTGGCGACCGATTCGACGGCCTCGAACAGCTCCGCGCGCTGGTGCACGAGGGCGGCGATGCGGTCGGCGATCGGGGCGCCCGGCGCGACCCGCAACGCCAGCAGGTGCGACACGTCGTGCTGCTGCTGGGAGATCGCCTCCGAGCACAGGTCGTCGACGTCGTCGAAGTAGCGGAACAGGGAGCGGGCCGACACGCCGGAGCGGGCGGCGATCTCCTCCGCCGACGGGTCGAGGTTGCCCTCGTTGTACAACGAGAGCAGCGCCCGCACCACGGCGTCGCGGTTGCGATCGCGGCGCAGGCGTCGGCCGTCGCCGACGTCGGTCGCGGGCAGTGCGGCGGGCATCGGCTCACCGTAGCAGTCGAACCGTTGTGTTGACAGTCCATGTGCCAATTGTTTGAATGGCCGGATGTCGAACTCGAAGACCTCCCGCCGCGTCGCCCTCGTCGCCGATGCCGGCTCCTACGTCGGCCCTCCGATCGCCCTGCTGCTGGCTGAACGCGGGCACGATCTGGTGATCGGCAACCCGGCCCCTGGTCTGGTGGACGAGCTGACCTCCAGGGGCGCCGCCGTCGAGGTCGTCGACGACGCGCGCGACCTCACGCAGCCCGACACGGCGGGGCGACTGGTCCAGGCCGCGCTCGACCGCTTCGGGCGACTCGACGCCGCCACCGCGTTCAGTGGGAGGATCGTCACCGGTCCGTTCCTGACGTCCTCGCTCGACGATCTGCATGCCGCCGTTCGCGGGTGCCTCGAGGCGCCGTACCACTTCCTGCGGGCGGTGACCCCCGTGATGGCCGAGCAGCGTGATGGGCAGGTGCTGGTGTTCACCAGCGCCGCCGGTGCTCGACCGACCCCGAACGCACCGTTGTACTCCGCCGCCCGCGCCGGCGCGACGATGCTGGTGAAGAACGTGGCGGGGGAAGTGGCGTCGCGCGGGGTCCAGGTGAACGCGATCGGCACCAACTACATGGATTTTCCCGAGTTCCGGCGGGCGACGGGCGCCGATGATCCCGCCGTCCGCGCCCGCATCGAGGGGTCGGTACCGATGCGCAGACTGGGTACGGTGGAGGAATGCGCAGCGTTCTGCATGCCGTTCCTGGACGGCACGAGCCGGTTCACGACCGGTCAGTTCGTGGCCTACGCCGGCGGATGGGTGTGACGCGCGGAATGTTCAGCCGCACGTCAAGACGACCTCGTACGGTGCCGATAGGTCCACGATGATCGAAGGTGGAATCCCCGGTGGTAGCGCGTTCGCGCAGGCAGCGCAGCGTCGCGCCACGGCCGACAAGTTGCTGACCGAGGCTGCCTGGCTGGAGGCGGTCGCCCACGACGAGCGGACCATGGCCTCCCAGCTGGCGACGCTGCCATCGTCGTACTCGATCGTGCACGACCTGCGGGTTCTGGGGTCGAAGGGCAACATCGACCACGTCGTCATCGGCCCAGGTGGTGCGTTCGTGGTGATGACCCGCCGGTTCGACGGGCAGCTCTCGTACCACGACGGGCAGCTGTGGGCCGGCGACTCGTCGTTGAAGGGCGACTTCGAGTCCGCCCGGGTCGAGGCGCAGATGCTCACCCAGTCGCTCGGCACGGCCGTGGTGCCGGTGATCGGCTACTTCGGTGCGGCGCTCCCCGCGGCGGCACCGCAGGCGCTGGACGGTGTGCTCGTCTGCGCAGCGGAGAACCTCGTCCGCGTCGTCAACCGCGGTTCGCACACGCTGCTCACCCCCGACAAGGTGCTCGACGCGGCCCGGCGCGCCGTGCCACTCCAGAACTCTCCAGGCTCCGTCGCCCGCGGCGAGGGTGCCGTGCCGCCGCCGCCGCCCGGTGGTCGTTCTCAGGCGGCGCCCGCGCTCGCGCCGCCCTCGCCCTCACCGCTCGGCCGGCCCACCGGTGCACCCATGGCCGCGGCCTTCGCGTCGGCACCGCCGGCCTCGGCCTCCAACGGCCGTGTCCGCAACGAGCACTCCGGCTGGCGGCGGTCCGTGACGTTCGTCGCGGCCCTCATCGTGTCGATGTGCCTCGTGGCATTCGCGGCCGGCACGCTGCTGCGCGTGCTGTGGGCCGACAAGCCCGGGGTGGCCGGCGGTGTCGACACCACGCTCAACTCCGGGCTCTCCGCCGGCGGCGAGTCCACCACGACGATCTTCCTCGACCCGACGGCGTCGCTCGTGGTGAGCCCGACCTCGGCGGTCACCCCCTCGACCTCGCCGCTCGTCGCCGTGCCGGCGCCCGTGGTCAAGTTCGTCGCCAGCTGCCCGACGCCGGGCAACGGATGGTCGATGACACCCCTGTGGCCCGGCGACGTGCTGGCGCTGAGCGCTTACTCGGTCGAACTGCTCCTCCCGGACGTCACCTGGAAGTCCATTGGTTCGATGGCCACATCCGCCGACACCGCCGCTGCGGTCATCGTCGGGCAGCAGCCGAACTTCACCTTGACCGTTCGTGTCACGGCCCTGTTCGCCGGTGGGGGGCACGGGCCGTCGACGACAGCGGCGATCATCACCCCGTCCACCACCTGCTGACGAGCGTGCCGACAGCCCTGCTCGCCACCTGTTGAGCCCGGGCGACCGGCCGGTAGCATTGGAACCCGTGCCTTCGGCCCGGAGCGGCCGCTGCGCGCCCACGACGCACGTTGAAGAGAGAGATGAGAGAGATGGCCAAGCGCGAGTACCCCCTGGAGCGCACCCGCAACATCGGCATCATGGCCCACATCGACGCGGGCAAGACCACCACGACCGAGCGCATCCTCTTCTACACCGGCAAGAGCTACAAGATCGGTGAAGTGCACGACGGCGCCGCGACCATGGACCACATGGCGCAGGAGCAGGAGCGCGGCATCACGATCACGTCGGCTGCCACCACCTGCATTTGGAACGATCACCGGATCAACATCATCGACACGCCCGGCCACGTGGACTTCACCATCGAGGTCGAGCGGTCGCTGCGCGTGCTCGACGGCGCGGTGACGGTGTTCGACTCGGTCGCGGGTGTCGAGCCGCAGACCGAGACCGTGTGGCGTCAGGCCAACAAGTACAAGGTCCCGCGCATGTGCTTCGTCAACAAGATGGACCGCATCGGCGCCGACTTCTACCGCACGGTGGACATGGTCAAGACGCGCCTGCAGGCCACCCCGGCCGTGGTCCACCTCCCGGTGGGCGCCGGTGGCCCCGAGAGCAACAAGCCCTTCGTCGGCCTCATCGACCTGGTGAAGATGAAGGCCCTCATCTGGCACGACGAAGAGCTCGGCGCGAAGTGGGACGAAGTCGACATCCCGGCCGACCAGGCCGACGAAGCCGCGCAGTACCGCGAGGAGCTGCTGGAGACGATCGCCACCAGCGACGACGACCTGATGGAGAAGTACCTCGCCGGTGAGGACCTGTCGGAGGCCGAGATCAAGCGCGCCATCCGCAAGGGCACGCTTGCGTTCGATTTCGTGCCGATCCTGTGCGGCTCCGCGTTCAAGAACAAGGGCGTGCAGCCGATGCTGGACGCGGTGATCGACTTCCTGCCCAGCCCGCTGGACATCCCGCCCACCCAAGGTGTGCGCCCGAACCACGAGGACGAAGTGCTCGTCCGCAAGCCCAGCGAGGCCGAGCCGTTCGCGGCGCTGGCGTTCAAGATCGTGGCCGACCCGTTCGGCAAACTCACCTACTTCCGTGTCTACTCCGGCTCGATCAACAAGGGCGAAGAGGTCTACAACTCCACCAAGGAGCGCAAGGAGCGGCTCGGCCGCATCCTGCTGATGCACGCCAACCAGCGTGAAGACCTCGACGTGGCGATGGCCGGCGACATCGTGGCCGGGCTCGGTTTCAAGGACACCACCACGGGC
Organism: Actinomycetota bacterium; assembly: GCA_043759015.1. Lineage (GTDB taxonomy): Bacteria > Actinomycetota > Acidimicrobiia > Acidimicrobiales > Ilumatobacteraceae > UBA668. The sequence continues at coordinate 2,654 of JAYVMH010000141.1, read as the reverse complement.
GACACGCTGTGCGATCGCTCGCACCCGATCATCCTCGAGCGGATGATCTTCCCCGAGCCCGTGATCCACGTCGCCATCGAGCCGAAGACGAAGGACGACTCGGACAAGCTCGGCAAGGCGCTCAAGAGCCTTTCCGACGAGGACCCGACCTTCCGTGTGCGCACCGACGACGAGACCGGCCAGACCGTGATCTCCGGGATGGGCGAGCTCCATCTGGAGATCCTCGTCGATCGTATGATGCGCGAGTTCGGCGTCGTCGCCACCGTGGGCAAGCCGCAGGTTGCCTACCGCGAGACCATCACCAAGACCGTCGAGCAGGTCGAGTACCGCCACATCAAGCAGTCGGGCGGTTCGGGTCAGTTCGCCGTCGTCAAGATCAACCTCGAGCCGAACCCCGGCAAGGGCTACGAGTTCGTGGACAAGATCTCGGGCGGCCGAATCCCGCGTGAGTACATCAACCCGACCAACCAGGGCATGCAGATGGCCCTCGATTCGGGTGTGCTCGCCGGTTACCCCACGGTCGACGTGAAGGCCACCCTGGTCGATGGTCAGTACCACGACGTGGACTCCTCGGAAATGGCGTTCAAGATCGCCGGTCAGATGGTGTTCAAGAAGGCCGCCGAGATGGCCAAGCCGGTCATCCTCGAGCCGATCATGTCCGTCGAAGTCGTCACCCCCGAGGACTACATGGGCGACGTCATGGGCGACCTGAGCAGCCGTCGTGGCCGCATCGAGGGCATGGAGGCCAACGGCAACGCCCAGGTCATCCGCGCCCAGATCCCGCTCTCGGAGATGTTCGGGTACTCCACCGACCTCCGGTCGCGCACCCAGGGTCGGGCGACGTACACGATGCAGTTCGCGCAGTACATGGAAGTGCCGCCGAACATCGCCAGCGACATCATCAAGCGCGTCCGCGGCGAGTGATCCCCGGCCGCAACTGAACGGATTCGCTCGTCGTCTCAGTCGTGCTGGATGGTCAGTCGTGCTGGATGGTCAGTCGTGCTTGATGGCGAAGTCGGCGGCGGCGAGCACGCGCTCGCCGGCCACCTTCAGCAGCACCGCCACCCACACGACGAGGGCGACGATGAGCACCAGCGAGAGGTGTCGGCCCCACAGCGCGTCGCCCACCGGTGCCAGCCCGTTGATGAACTGGGCGACGAACCCGCCGCCTGCAATGGCGAGGCCGATGACGACCGCGACGAGTCCCGCCTTGTTCGACGTGCCGAACAGCCGCGCGGCGCCGATGCACAGCACCGCGTACACGACGCAGAACAGCATCGAACCGATCGTCGACAGGATGAGAAACGAGTTGAACGCGTCGGGTGGCCCGGCGGGCGTGCCGTCGGCCGCGAGCGGCACGGTCGTGCCGTACTTGATCAACGTCGCCACCAGCGCCAGCACTGCGATCGCGCCGAACACGCCGATCGCCACGGACGGGTTCTGCTTCTTGTCGACCTTGCTGAAGGTGCTCGGCAGCAATCCGTCGCGGGCGAACGTGAACACGCCTCGCGACACCGCTGCCGCCATGCCGATCCCGATGCCGATGATGTCGAGCAGGATGGCGAGCTCGACGAGCACGGAGAACTTGGACCCGATGTAGTGCGTGGCGAGTGCCGGGAAGTCGAACGGCAACAGGTCGGGGCCGCCGCTGCCGATGGTGCCTGAGTACTGCGTGAGCAAGTAGAAGGCGCCGACGATCAAGATGGTCGCGAGCACGGCCGTCGGGATGGACTTCTTCGGGTTCTCCGTCTCCTCGCCGAGCGCGGCGGCCATCTCGAAGCCGACGAACATCAAGATGGCGAACAGGATGCCCTTGAACACCGAGCCACCGGCCGCGACCCTGCGCGGGTTGAACACGTCGAACGTGTTCCCACCGCTGCCTCCCTTGGCGATGATGACGATGCTGAGGACGAGGAACGGGATGGCGGACAGGGCGATGATCGTCAGCTGCGTCCTCACCGAGATCTGCACACCGATCAGGTTGACGGCAACGATGAGCGCCAGGATCACCAGACCCCACACCCACCACTGCAGATCGATGTTCATGTGCGCCTTGAAGAACGCCTGCGCAGTGATGCCACCGATGATCGGCAGTGCAGAGCCGAGCGACGCAAGCGCGAGGTAGTAGCCGGCTGCGCCGAACACGCCCGCCGGCTTGCCCGCTGTGTGGGCGATCAGCTCGTACACGGCGCCGCTGCCGGAGAACTTCTTCGCCAGCTCGGACACGACGTAGCCGATGGCGAGGATGCCGACGGTGGTGAGCACGACGACGAACGGCCCGACGCCACCGGACAGGCCGGCGAGCGCACCGCCGATCGCCGCGGCAGAGAAGATCGGGCCGACCGCCAACGACTGCGCGATGCAGTCGACGGTCGTCAGTTTGGCGTCGCTCGACAGCGACGGAGCCGGATTGCCTTCCACGTGGTACCCCCCAAGGTGATGTGGATCGGAACTTCGTTCGGCACCGTACTGTACGCAGGAGTGGACTGGCGCCGAGTGGCGCTACACTCGTGCCGTTCTTTGACAACCCACTTGATCCCCGACGACGGAGACAGCAATGAGCAAGGCCAAGTTCGAGCGCACCAAGCCGCATGTGAACATCGGGACCATGGGTCATATCGACCATGGGAAGACGACGTTGACGTCGGCGATCT
>JAYVMH010000140.1:0-3682 GCA_043759015.1 Actinomycetota bacterium | reverse complement strand
ATCGGCACGTCGGAAGCGGAGCCTCATCGACGTCGGGCGGCACATCGTGCTCGAGTCTGCGCACCCGTCACCGCTGAGCGCGCACAACGGGTTCTTCGGCAGTCGCCCCTTCAGCGCCACCAACGCCGCGCTGACCGCGGCCGGTCTCGACCCCATCGACTGGTCGCTCCCCACATAGCTCATCCCCGCCGCCACCCAGCCCAAAAACCCGTCTGTGTCACGCCGTGCGCCCACGAGCATCGTGGTAGCCGGTGTGACGCAGAACGAAGGGAAGGAGCGAGTCCGGGCGAACCGGGCGACGGATTGCGGGATCGGAACGAGTCAGCCGGCGGGGCTCGGGTAGGTGCCGGGGGCTTCGCCGGGCGGCGGTGTGGTGTAGATCGAGACGGCGCCGTTGGGGTCGAAGAGCTTGTCCACCGTCGCCCACTGGGTGGGGAGGTAGCGCTTGCCACCGTCGACGTACTGGTACATGCCCGTGCCCTGCTTGCGGATCTCGTCGGGACCGGTTGCCTTCGGATCCCACCAGAACGCGGTCGCATCGTCCACACCCTGGTAGTCCGGCACACCACCCCAGTACCCCTTGTCGCCGTACGACAGCAGCGGTTGGCTGATCCCCGGCCGCGTACTCGCAGCCTTGAACAGCGCATCCTTGAACGCCTGCGGGGTGAGGTTCGGGCCGGTGTACTGCAGCACCGCGAAGAACAGCGCCGGGTTGGGGGCGATGACGCCGATCGTGTCGTTCGCCGGGGGCTCCTTGCCGGTGAACCACTTGTACAGCCCGTAGGAGCCACTCGTCGTGGGCTCGTTGCGGGCCGGCAGTTGCGTGACCCCGAACGCGTGCGCCCACTGCTGCTGGTCGTACGTGCGCGCGAACGCCGTCACGTCGACCAGTGTGCTCGCGGCCACCAACCACTCGGGGAAGTACTCCTGCGCGGTTGCTTCCTTGGTGAAGTCGCGTGGAGCCACCGGGTCGCCGCTGAAGATGACCGTGGTGACGCCGGCCGACTTGAGCTTGGTGATCACCTGCGACGCTTCCTGCTGGATCGTCTGCGGGTTGAGCTGGTACGGCACGGTCGCGGCCAGCGGCGCGCCGAGCGTGTTCATGCCGGCGGCGAAGCTGTCGGCGAGGTCCTTGGAGGCGCCACTGCTCTCGAGGTAGACGAGGCCGAACTTGCGCGGCAGCGCCTTCACCGCATCGCCACCGTGGACGGCGTTCTTGCCGATCAGCTGCTTCTGGATGAACTCCAGCACGTGAACCTGCTTCTGGGCGGCACTGCCGTCCAGACCCCACACGTACGGGTCGCGGTCGCTGTAGAACTTCGCCGGCTGGCCGGGCGTGCAGCCGATGCACATCGTCTTGTTCTTCGCCAGTTCGTCGGCGAACGCGCTCGTCAGCGCCGGGCCACCGAGCACGGCGAACGGGTGGTACTTCTCCACGATCGCCGCCGCGTCGGCCCGAGCCGCGACCTCATCGGTGGTGATGCCGGTGCCTTCGTAGGTGACGAGGTTGATCTTGCGTCCGTACAACTCGTAGTACGCCCCGTAGTAGCGGACGATCTCCTTCATCGTCTCGGCCAGCTGCGCGTTCGTATCGTCGACCTTCACCGCATCGGTGACGTAGGCGATGATCGGGTCGTTGGCGATCCCCTCGTAGAACACGAGGTTGATGGTGTCAGCCGTGACACCGGGCGACGTGGCGCCGCCGTTGTCGCCGGTGAAGGGTGCGTAGCACTCGGGTGCGAAGTAGTCCGGCACGGCCAATCGGCCGGTGGTCGTGTCGCAACGCTTCCCCCAGTCGACCTTGTCGGCGATGCCCTTGGCCTTCGCCTCGGAGTAGCTCATCGGGAACGTCACGGTTGCCGGCGCGCCAGAGGTGGGGGTGGTGTTGCCGCCCGCCCCTGCGGTTGTCTCCGCCCCGCCCGCCGCGCTGCTCGTGCCCGGCGACACGGCCTTCTTGTCGTTGCCGCGCGTGGCGATCAGCACCACGATGCCGATCGCGACGACGACCACCACCCCGATGATCGGTCCCCATCGCTTCAGCTGACGGTTGCCACCATCACCCGCGCCTGACGTGCTCGCAACCTGCATGCGTTTACCCCCTCGTACCGCTGCGCGAACGTGCAGCCGTGCTGTTCCCCAGGTAGCTCTCTATCACGTCCGGATGGCGCAGCACGTCGGACGGTCGCCCTTCGGTCAGCACCTCCCCTTGGTCGAGCGCCACCAGCCGGTCGCTGATCGCCGACACCAGTGGGATGTCGTGCTCGATCACCAGCAGGCTGGCGCCCATCTCGTCGCGTAGGCGCAGCAACACCGGCGCCAACGCTTCGACCTCCCGCTGAGCGATCCCGCTCGACGGTTCGTCGAGGAGCACCATCACCGGACGGTGCGCGGCGATGCATGCGAGGTCGACGACGCGGCGGGTTCCCGTGGACAGCTCGCGGACGAAGGAGTTCCGGTATTCGCCGAGGTGCATGAGATCGACGAGCTCGTCGACGCGCAGCGCGATTCGTTCCTCGTCGTCGAACACCGCCGGCCACCTCACGGCGGCGGCGAGCGCGCTGCGGTTCTTCACCCACCGTTCGAGCGACACGGCCAGCGTCTCGGCGACCGTCATGTCGGGGAACAGCCGCGCGTCCTGGAAGCTGCGGCCGAGGCCGGCCCCGGCGCGCTCGTCCGCGGACATGCCGCCGATGTCGCGGCCGTCGAGCAGCACGCGACCTTCGTCGAGCGGCACGAACCCGGAGATGAGGTCGAACACGGTTGTCTTGCCGGCGCCGTTGGGACCGATCATGCCGACGATCTCGCGCCGACCGACGTCGAACGACGTACCGTTCACGGCGCGATTGCCCCCGAAGGAACGGGCGAGATCGATCACCTGCAGCAGCGGGCCATCCCCGTCGTCAGGGGAAGGCGGCGACGGTGACACCACCGGCGAGTCGGTGGATTCACCGACGCCGGCGAGGAACACCGACCGCAGCAGATCCTTGCGATCGAGGAGCTCCTCGGTCGGGCCGCTGAAGCGAATGGTGCCCCGTTCCATGAAGTACGCCCGCTGGGCGATGCTGAGCGCGATGTTCACGCTCTGCTCGACGAGGACCACCGCGGTGCCTTGTGCGGCAACGCGCTGCACGAGCGGCAGCAGCTGGCCGACGACGACCGGCGCCAGGCCCAACGACAGCTCGTCGATCAGCAGCACGCGCGGCTTGGCGACGAACGCCATCCCGAGCGCGAGCATCTGCTGCTGCCCACCACTGAGATCGGCGGCCGGTCGGTCGAGTCGATCTCGCAGCACCGCGAAGAGCGCGAGCACCTCCTCGGTTGCCGCCGCGACACCGGCGTGGTCGCCGCGGCGGGTCCAAGCGGCCAGCTGCAGGTTCTCGCGTACGGTCAGCGAACCGAACACGCCTTGCCCCCCGGGCATCTGACTGATGCCGAAGGCGGCGATTTCGTCGGGCGGTGCGTGGGTGATATCGCGACCGTCGAGCACGACCGCGCCGCGATCGGCCTCGACCACGCCGGAGATCGACTTGAGCAACGTGCTCTTCCCCGCCCCGTTGGTGCCGAGCAGCGCGACGATCTCACCCTCCTTGACATCGAGGTCCACGCCGAACAGCACCTGCCGACCCCCGTAGCCGGCGTCGAGGTTGCGCACGAGGAGCAGGTCGGCGAGCCCCTGCCGGCG
>JAYVMH010000139.1:0-8055 GCA_043759015.1 Actinomycetota bacterium | reverse complement strand
GAGCAGCACTGGTTCGAACCGATCGCCGCGCACCTGGGCGCGGCGTACCTGCGCTACTCGTTCACGAAAGGGACGGTCCAGGAGGTCGACTTCCTGGCCGATGAGCTCGGGCTGAGCCCAGGGATGAGAGTCCTGGACGTGGGGTGCGGGCCCGGCCGCCATGCGCACGAGCTCGCCCGACGAGGGCTGATCGTGCACGGCATCGACATCAGCGCGCGGTTCGTCGAGCTGGCCGCGCAGGGCGCACCGCCGGGCGCCACGTTCGAGCGACTGGACGCTCGCACGATGCCGTTCGAGGCCGATTTCGACGTGGTGATCTGCCTGTGCCAGGGGGCATTCGGTCTGATGACGGCCGACGGCGACGACGGCGTCGTGCTGGCCGGGATGGCGCGTGCGTTGCGGCCGGGCGGGAGGCTCGCATTGAGCGCCTTCAGTTCGTACTTCGTGGTCAAGTACTTCGAGGCGGCGGCGTTCGACGCCGATACCGGTGTGAACCACGAGCGCACCGACGTCCGCAACGAATCTGGCGAGGCGGCCACGGTCGACCTGTGGACCGGGTGCTACACGCCGCGTGAGCTGCGCTTGTCGTGCAACGCGGTGGGGCTGACGGTCGACCGGATCAGCAGTGTTGAACCGGGGGGTTACAGCAGGGAAACGCCGACGGTGGAGGCACCTGAATTCCTGGTGATCGCCCATCGCGGCTGATGACCTTGGGGAGGTTCGCTGCTATCCTTCCTGGGTCCGGAATCCGCCGGGCCTTCAGTGTTCCTGTTCCGAAAGCGATCGTCCCTTGTCCGATACCTTTACCTCCTCCGCAGCCGCCGGTGCCATGGGCACCTTCGATGAGGAGGGCAACTACACCCCCCGCGAGATCGTGTCCGACGATCTCGGCATGACGTTCGCCGAAGCCATCGCCGGCACCATGGTCGACGTCGAGGACGGCCAGCTCGTGCACGGCATCGTCGTCAAGGTCGACAAGGACGAAGTGCTGCTCGACATCGGCTACAAGAGCGAGGGTGTCATCCCGGCTCGCGAGCTCAGCATCCGCAACGACGTGGATCCCAGCGAGATCGTCTCGCTCGGCGATTCGGTCGAGGCGCTCGTGCTCACGAAGGAAGACAAGGAAGGCCGCCTGGTCCTCTCCAAGAAGCGGGCCCAGTACGAGCGGGCATGGGGCACCATCGAGAAGATCAAGGAAGCCGACGGCATGGTCGAGGGTCCGGTGATCGAGGTCGTCAAAGGCGGCCTCATCGTCGACATCGGCCTGCGTGGCTTCCTGCCCGCGTCGCTCGTCGAGCTCCGCCGCGTTCGCGACCTTCAGCCCTACGTGGGCAAGACCGTGCAGGCCAAGATCATCGAGCTGGACAAGAACCGCAACAACGTCGTGCTCAGCCGTCGGGCGTTCCTGGAGGAGACGCAGAAGGAGAGCCGCGACAGCTTCCTCACCAACCTCAAGCCGGGCGAGGTCCGCGAGGGCGTCGTCAGCAGCGTGGTCTCCTTCGGTGCGTTCGTCGACCTCGGCGGCATGGACGGTCTCATCCACGTCAGCGAGCTGTCGTGGAAGCACGTGGATCACCCGGGTGCCGTCGTCGCCGTCGGCGACAAGGTCACCGTGCAGGTGCTCGACGTGGACTTCGATCGCGAGCGCATCAGCCTGTCGTTGAAGGCCACCCAGCAGGATCCCTGGCAAGAGTTCGCCGGCACCCACGAGGTCGGTCAGCTGGTCTATGGCCGGGTCACCAAGCTCGTGCCGTTCGGTGGTTTCGTGCAGGTGGGCGACGGCATCGAAGGCCTCGTGCACATCTCGGAGATGTCCACGCACCACGTCGACGCACCCGAACAGGTCGTCACGCCCGGCGAGGAGCTGTGGGTCAAGATCATCGATCTCGACCTGGCCCGTCGTCGCATCAGCCTCTCGATCAAGCAAGCCGCCGAAGGTGGCGAGCTGGCAGAGGAGTATCGCCAGCACTTCGAGATCGACGAGCACGGCAACTGGACCGCGGGTCAGGACGATTCCGAGCGCGAAGCTGCGTGGGCCGAGTACTACCAGGAGAATCCCGACGCCGTGAAGCCCCCTGCCCCCGAAGCAGAGGTCGCCGAAGCAGAGGTCGCCGACGCAGAGGTCGCCGACGCAGAGGTCGCCGACGCCTGACCGCGTTCGGGTCAGGTGAGCTTAACGATGCCCATTTTCACGGCCATCAACACGGCCTGGGTTCGGTCTCTCGCGTTCAGCTTCTCGTAGATCGAGGCGAGGTGGTTCTTCACCGTCTTCTGGCTGATGAACAACTTCTCCGCGATCTCCGACGTGCCGCATCCGTCGGCCACCAGTTGCAGCACTTCCTCCTCGCGTGCCGAGATGATCGGCCCGGGATCCTTGCGCGCCTCGGTGAGCATCGCGGCGGCGAGGCGTGGTGACATCGGTCGATCGCCATTGGCAGCGATGCGGATCGCTTCGACCACCTCGTTGATCGACGCGTCCTTGGTGAGGTAGCCGACCGCACCGGCCTTGATGGCACGGTCGATGATGTCGCGGTCGACGTGCATGGTGAGCATCACGACTCGCATGCGGTTGTCAGCGCCGACCAGCCGTTTCGTGGCGTCGATGCCGTCCATTCCGGGCATGGACACGTCCATCAGCACGACATCGGGCTTGGTGGCCAGCGCCACCCTCACGCCCTCGTCGCCGTCGCCTGCTTCACCGACCACCTTCACGCCCTCGCCCTCGAGCGCGCGCCGCAGGCCCTGTCGCAACATGGTGTGGTCATCGATGAGTACGACAGTGGTCATCAGCGAGGGGGCCCTTCCTGGACGGCGATGCGCATCTCGGTGCCGCCGGTCTCGTGCGAGCGTACCGTCAAGTCGCCGTCCAGTCGGTGTGCACGCTCGCGCATGCCGGTGAGCCCGTAGCTGTCGGGCCTTGCGTTCGTCGCGTCGATGCCGACACCGTCGTCGCGCACCGAGAGCGTGATCAGGTCGAAGTGGCGCCGGCCGGTGACCGTGAGGTGCTCGGCCCTGGCATGGCGCTCGGCGTTGACGATGGCCTCGCGCACGATCTGCCAGAGCTCGCGCTCGAGGATCAGAGGGAGGCGTGGGCCGAGGTCCATGTCGCATCTCGTGGTGATGCTGCTTCGCTGCTGCACCCGGGCGAGGAACTCGGTGACGGTTGCCGTGAGGTCGCGGTTGTCGCTGACGTCGGTGCGCAGGTCGTAGAGCGTCTCGCGGACGTCGGTGACGACTGCGGACACCTGCTGGCGCAGCTCGCGCAACATCGGCTCGACGTCCTCGTCGTTGACGGCCATCGAGATCGCGCGATCGACCTCGAAGCCGATCAGCGCGAGCGACGAGCCGACGTGGTCGTGGAGGTCGCGGGCGATTCGCTTGCGTTCGTCGTCGGCGGCCAGCGTTCCGATGCGCAGGAACATCCGGGCGTTGTCGATCGCGATGCCGAACGGTTCGGTGAGGCCATGGACCACTTCTGACTGCTGTTGGCCGAACGCCATTCGCTCGTTCGACTCGACCGCGATCATGCCCACGAGGGAACCTCGCGTGCGGAGCGCGGCGTAGAGACCCGACCTGCTCTCCGGCGCCACACCGTCTCCATCGGCAACGTCATCGAGCCGAACGGTCTTCGGTGAATCGATCGCCATCTGCAAGCCTCTGGGGAGGTTGTCCAGGTCGAACGGGCGCGCCTTGGGGACGCCGTTCGTTCGGGCGGGGATCATCTGCTGCAGACCGCTGTCCAGCAGGTAGACCGCGATGGCATCGTGGGTGACCATCGAGCGGAGGCGCGCGACGGTGGAGTTCAGCACCTCCTCGAGGTTCAACGAGGCGGGCAACGTCTGAGCGACTCGTTGCAAGCTGAACAACAACGAGTTGGCCTCCGCGAGGCGACTCACGCGATCCATCGCCACCCGCTGCTGTCTGGCGGCGTCGGTGGCGGCTCGGTTGGCGAGGCCACTGGTGAACGCGACGAGGCCGAGGAGGCCCGCCCACAGCGCACCGTCCTGGAGCCCGGTGCGTACGCCGACGACGCCGACGAACTGCACCGTCGTGACGACCACGGCGATCGCCGCGACGTACGCGCTGTACATGGCGCCGGATGCGAAGCCGGCGAGCATCCCGGTCGGCACGAAGAACAGCACGAACGGCGATCCCCACGCGCCACTGAACAGGACCGCCGCGGTGTTGAGGATCTGCTCGATGACGATGCGCCGACGGACCGCGGCATCGTTCCGATACGGCGCGGGTCGCCAACACGCGATGAACGTGAAGACGACGGCCGCAACGGTGATCGCCAGGCGACCGCGGTTGTGCTGGTTGATCTCCGGGATCGCGCGAACGAGCGCCCCGAGGAGAGCAGCAATGCGGAACGGCCAGAGCGGCGCCGCGTTGAGCGTCGGCGTGAAGGCTGCGTTCTCGAACGGCCGCGGGCCGCGGCGATCCAGGCCCCCAGGCGGTGATGTTTCGGACCGACGGCGCTCGACCAGCGGCCAACCGACCGCTGCTTGATCGCTGGTCGACGGCTCGCGTGGCACTCGCCGTTCGACAGGTTCCTCAGCCACGATCGAATGCTAGTTCGGGGGACCGCTCGGTTACCGTTGACCCATGATCCTGGTGGGCCTGACGGGCGGCATCGGTTCCGGCAAGTCCACCGTCAGCGCGGCGCTCGCGGCCCGCGGTGCGGTGATCGCCGATGCGGATGCCGTCGTCCGCGACGTCCAGCGACCCGGTTCGCCGGTGCTCGCCCAGATGGCGGAGCAGTTCGGGTCGCAGGTGATCGCGGCCGACGGCTCGCTCGAGCGCGCCGTGGTCGCGGCGATCGTGTTCACCGATGCCGAAGCGCTGAAGGCGTTGAACGCGATCGTTCACCCTGCGGTCGGCATCGAGATGAACCGGATCGTGATGGCCGAAGTGAGCACGGATCACGTGGTGGTGATGGACATCCCCCTCCTCACCGAGAATCCGCGAAAGGGGCTGCAAGGTCGCATCGTGGTCGACGTGCCGGTGGAGATGCAGGTTCGGCGACTCGTGGAGTTCAGGGGCTTCGACGAGGCGGATGCGAGGGCACGCATCGCCAAGCAGGCAACCCGCGACCAGCGGCTGGCGGCTGCCGACTTCGTGGTCGACAACAGCGGAGCGCTCGCCTCGCTGGAACCGCAGATCGAGCGGCTGTGGGTGTGGCTGCACACCCTGCCGCAGCTTCCCGCCGACTTCGAGCTGACACACGAACACCCGTTCGCCGGGTAGTATTGTGCGCGTGGCTGAGTTCAAGGTCGTGTCCGACTTCCAACCCGCCGGCGACCAGCCGCAAGCGATCGCGCAGCTCGCCGAGGGCATCACCCGCGGCGATCGGTTCCAGACGTTGCTCGGCATCACCGGCTCGGGGAAGAGCGCGACGATCGCCTGGACCATCGAGGCCACCCAGAAGCCGACGCTGATCCTCGCGCCGAACAAATCGCTGGCGGCGCAGTTGGCGCAGGAGATGCGCGAGTTCTTCCCGAACAACCGGGTGGAGTACTTCGTCAGCTACTACGACTACTACCAACCCGAGGCGTACATCGCGTCGAGCGACACCTACATCGAGAAGGACTCCTCGATCAACGACGAGATCGATCGTCTGCGTCACTCGGCGACGGCAGCGTTGCTCACCCGTCGCGACACCATCGTGGTGGCGTCGGTCAGCTGCATCTACGGCATGGGCGACCCCGCGGAGTACAAGGGTCAGCTGCTCGAGCTGCACACCGGGGTGGACTACGACATGCGCAGCATCCTGCGGCGCCTGGTGGATCTGCAGTTCGACCGCAACGACATGACGCTCGGGCGCGGCAAGTTCCGCGTGCGCGGCGACACCATCGAGGTGCACCCCTCGTACGAGGAGTCCGTGTTGCGCATCGAGATGTTCGGCGACACGGTGGATCGCATCACCACCGTCGATCCGCTCACCGGCGAGACGTTGCACGAGCACACCGAGATCCTCATCTTCCCGGCCACGCACTACGTCGCGGGCGACGAGCGTATGCGTCGCGCGGTACTCGGCATCGAGGCCGAGCTGCAGGAGCGCCTGGCGCACTTCGAGGCGAACAGCAAGCTGCTCGAAGCGCAACGGTTGCGCATGCGCACGCAGTACGACCTGGAGATGATCCAGGAGGTGGGCTACTGCAACGGCATCGAGAACTACTCGCGCATTCTGGACGGGCGCCGACCGGGGTCGGCGCCCAGCACCTTGGTCGATTTCTTCCCCAAGGATTTCTTGTGCCTGATCGACGAGTCGCACAACACCGTGCCGCAGCTGCGCGGCATGTTCGAGGGTGACTCGTCGCGCAAGGGCTCGTTGATCGAGCACGGGTTCCGCTTGCCATCGGCGGCCGACAACCGTCCGCTCAAGCTCAACGAATTCCTGGAGCGGGTGGGGCAGGTCGTGTTCGTGTCGGCGACGCCAGGGGAGTTCGAGCGGCGCAACGCCAGCCGTATCGTCGAGCAGATCATCCGTCCGACCGGCCTCGTCGACCCGCAGATCGACGTGCGCCCCACGCGCAACCAGATCGACGATCTGATGAACGAGATTCGCGACCGGGTGGAGCGTGACGAGCGCACGTTGGTCACCACGCTCACCAAGAAGATGGCCGAGGACCTGACCGAGTACCTGGTCGAGGGCGGCTTCAAGGTCAGGTACCTGCACTCCGAGGTCGATACGATCGAGCGCATCCGCATCATCCGCGACCTGCGTCTGGGTGAGTTCGATGTCCTCGTGGGGGTCAACCTGCTTCGCGAAGGGCTGGACCTCCCCGAGGTGACGCTCGTGGCGATCCTGGATGCCGACAAAGAGGGGTTTCTGCGTGGCACCACCGCCTTGATCCAGACGATCGGGCGCGCCGCACGGCACGTCCGCGGGCGGGTGGTCATGTACGCCGATCGTGAGACCGACGCCATGCGCACGGCGATCGGCGAGACCGATCGGCGCCGGGCCATCCAGATCGCGTACAACGAGGAGCATGGCATCACGCCCGAGTCGATCGTCAAGGGCGTCAGCGACATCGCGGAGTTCCTGGGCCTGCATGGCGGTCCGGCACAATCACGGCGCACCAAGGCCAAAGAGTTGGCACAGAGCGACGCGACCAATGAGGAGCTGGAGCGCGAAGTCGTGGTGATCGAGGAGGAGATGTTCCAAGCGTCCGAGGAACTGCGGTTCGAACGTGCGGCCGAGCTGCGTGACGCGCTCAAAGAAATTCGACGCGAGTTGGACGATCGACTGGGGATGTCCCGGGCGCCGCGGACCGCGCCGACCCCGGCCAAGCGCGGCCGCAGATCGGGAAGCCACAAGCGGTGAGCCCCGACCGGCCCGGCCCGAACGTGTGGGGAGACGACGACGTCGTGTTCCGAACGCTCGCCGCGCCGGGCTTGGAGGAAGACGACCTGTTTGCTGTGCGAGCGCACCCATCGCCGGCAGACTCGATCTGGGGCGACGGGTTGCCGTCGACTTTCCCTCCGGCTCATCAGGAACTGGACGACGAATCCGAACGTCGCCGACGTCACGAAGAGCTGCTTCACAAGTGGAATCCTTCGGACGACACGCCAACCGTGGAATAGTCATCCATCGAGCGGTGTTCTCCCGACGTGTCGAGCGTTCCGGAGTGGGCTGCAGGGACGTTTCGAACCCCGCCGGAAAGCGAGGCGTGATGCAGGCGGTAGCGCTCAGCCAGTGCTGGGTCAACGCGTGACCCACTCGGTGGCGATGCCGGTGCCCTCGGTCCCCGAGGGATCCTCGAACATCAGGCTGATGGGCCGGGGGCCAGGTCGGTGAACGAGAACGGGCGTCCCGATCGAGGGCGGCCTCAGGATGCATGGTGCGACGCAGGTGGACGACGACTGGCCGGCTCGGGGCCGGTCGGGTGAATCCGTCCACGTGCAGGCCGTGGGCATCTGTCGTCGCCTCGAGCACCACGATCAGTCCCTCGGTGGCGAACACGACGACACGCAGCGCCGGCGCCTCGGGGTGACCCCAGCCGGTGTCCGCGACGACACGGGCCGGCCCGGCGGATGCGGCTTGTCGTGAAA
>JAYVMH010000138.1:0-8106 GCA_043759015.1 Actinomycetota bacterium | reverse complement strand
CAGCCGTAGCCGGGCATCGGGTTGCCGTTGCGATCCTTGACGTCGAGTGCCGATTCGATCCATGGTTCGGCGTGTCGGGGCGTGGGCCAGTAGGTGCGGATGGCGGTGCCGTACGGCCACTCGCGAGTGCGGAACGTGCCGAGCGAGCGACCGAATCGGCTGTTCGCGCCGTCGGCGACCACCACGTACTTGGCGCGGATGTCGCGAGTGGCGCCCGTCTTGGTCTGCACCGTGGCGCCGTGGACGAAGCCACGCTCGACGATCGGTTCCATGGCTTCATGGCCGGTGAGCAGCGTCGCGCCTGCGGCCTCGGCGTTGTCGGCCACCATCATGTCGAGGTCGCGTCGCCGAACGACGTAGCCGTGGCTCGGGTAGACCGAGTGCGACGGCCACCGCAGCTCGAGCTCGCGACCCATCCCGGTCGCCCGCAGGCCATTGTAGCGGTGGTACCTGCTCAGCGGTGTGGCAAGCCCCATCTCCTCGAGCTGGTGGACGGCGCGCGGGGTGAGGCCGTCGCCGCAGGTTTTCTCCCGGGGAAACGTCTTTCGCTCGATCACCGTCACGTCGTGACCGTGTTGGGCGAGCCAGTAGCCCGCTGCCGCACCTGCCGGACCGCCCCCGATCACGAGAACGTCGGTGGAGAGGTCGGCGGCGTCGGTCACGGTGTATCAGTGTGGCCCGTTCCCGGAGGAACCGAGCGCGTTACTTGGAGCTGCCGGCCAGCGGCACGTCGCCGACGACGCGGGCACCCTTGTCCTTGAACTTGTCGCCGACGTTGCCGAGGTTGACCGAACCGTCCTTGAACGCGGCGTAGATCGCTGAGTCGGGGGCGCACCACAACAGGTACTCGGCGGTCGTCTGGTCGCCACCACCGAGGTCGTAGCGTTCGTGGCAGACCGCGGCAAGGATGTCGGTGTCGGAGAGGTTGCCCTTCCAGCCCGGCATCTGGCCGCCGCTCGCGGCCGTGACGTGGGCGCCGCCCTGGCGGTTCGGGTCGCCATAGACGCTGACGCCCGCGGTCTGGTACGCCTTGGTACCCAACGACACCCAGCGCAACTGATCCTCGATGTGCGGGAACGTCTTCATCACGGACCCGCCGACGAACGCGTATGCGGACCCGACGCCCTCGCCGACCGCGCCGTGGCAGCCCGAGCAGCTGGTGGTGTAGGCCTTCGCGCCGTCGCCGAGCGGGCCGGTGGCCTTGACGACGACGGGCTTGAGGGCCAGCACGTACATGAACATCCAGACCGGCAGGATGCTGAGCGTGACCATCGCCCACACGGGGATCTTCTTGCGTGCCTTGTAGGCGGCGACGACCGGGCTGTCGGCCTTGGCCGGCGGCGCAGCGGCCGTTGTCGATGCCTCCACGGTCGCCTTGGCGGCCACCGCGGGCGCAGCCGCACCGGTGGTTGCAGGCGCGGTCGAGGAGGCGGCGGGCGCGTCGGCAGGGGCTTCGCCACCTTCTGCCTTGGCCTTGGCGGCCTGGCTCCGCTTCAGCAGGTGCTCGGGAATCTCGGTCACGTGGGTGAACGATAGACGGAGAAGGGTCGTGACCGGGAAATCCACCGCAAGTGCGCGGCGCCGCGACGCCCGCCGTGCACGAGTTCACAACGGCTCCCCGTCGCCAGGTCGCGCGTGGTAGACCAGACCACGTGACACCCTGTCGGGGCCCGACGTCACCATTCGTTCTCGCGGACGAACTGGTACTCACCCCGGCGAGCGTGGCTAGTGTTCGTGCAACAGTTCACGAGGAAGGGCAGCGGCGTTGCAGATCGCATTCAACTGGAACGTACTGAAGTGGCCGGGCGTGAACTTCGCGTTCCTCTTCTCGTTCTTCGTCGCCACCGGGCTGTCGTTGGTGGCCATCCCGTACTCCAAGCGTCGCCCGAAGGGCACGCCGACGAGCTGGGGCGAATCGATGCTCGCGTCGGTGTACGTGTTCGGCACGATGTTCATCGCGTTCGGTGTGTGCCCGCACCAGTTCATCGACCACGCTGACAAGAACCTCGGCTGGAACAAGAACAACGTCATCTACGGTCCCGGCGACATCCTGAAGCCCAAGACCCTCGGCGGCCCCTTCCCGTTCACGATGTCCTACGAAGCAGTCCGCGACATCGTGGTCATCGTGATCCACCTGTGGTTCTTCGGGTTGCTCATCTTCCTGTGGGCCGTGTGGCAGAAGCGTGGCGATGCCAAGCCCGGCACGGAAGTGGAGACCAGCACGTTCGGTCGCCCGCTGGTGAGGAAGGGCTGACGGATGGCGAGGACCGACGCGAACCCACCGATGATGCCATACATCGACGACTACCTGCTCGTCGAAGTTGATGCGGACTACCTGTCGAAGGCGGTGAAGCCCAAGCAGTTCATCCACATCGACCAGACCGAGTGCATCCTGTGCGAGGGCTGCGTCGACATCTGCCCGTGGAAGTGCATCCACATGGTGTCGCCCGACGCCATCGCGGAGTCCAGCGGTACCGAGAAGCCCGGGCTCGACCCGAGCGACAGCGTGCTGTTCATCATCGACGACGACATCTGCACGCGCTGCCAGCTCTGTGTGGACCGTTGCCCCACCGGGGTCATCATCCTCGGCAAGGTCGGCGCACCGGGCAGGACCGGCGACTCACACATCCGTACCAACAACCACGGCTACGCCTACGGCATGCGGTTCTGAGGAAGAGAAATGGCAAAGATCCTCGACGACACACCTCGCCCCACGATGAAGGACCGGCTGAACAAGACGGTCGACGGCGTGCAGGGCAGCCAGGCCTGGAGCAGCATCTTCCGGCCGGGCTCGATCTTCCGCAAGGGCTACACCGACAGCCCGCGCAACCGCAGCTACGTCATCATGAACTCGGTGCTGTACCACTTGCACCCGGTGAAAGTGAAGCGTCACGCGGTGAAGGTCAGCTACACCCTGTGCCTGGGTGGGCTCAGCTTCTTCCTGTTCATCCTGCTCACCGTCACGGGCATCTTCCTGATGTTCTTCTACCGCCCCACCGACGTGCAGGCCTGGAACGACATCTCCAACCTTCAGACGTCGGTGACGTTCGGGCTCCTCGTGCGCAACATGCACCGATGGGGTGCCCACCTGATGGTGCTCAGCGTGTTCTTGCACATGACCCGCGTCTTCTACCACGGCGCGTACAAGCCGCCCCGCGAGTTCAACTGGGTGATCGGGGTCGTGCTGCTGATGCTCACGTTGCTGCTCTCGTTCACCGGCTACCTGCTGCCCTGGGATCAGTTGGCCCTCTGGGCGGTGACCGTCGGTACCAACATGATGGGGTACACCCCCGTGCTCGGAACCCAGGTGCGGTTCGTGCTGCTGGGCGGCAAGGAGATCGGCGGGGACACGCTGCTGCGGTGGTACGTGCTGCACGTGCTGATGTTGCCGTTCGTCATCGTGATCTTCATGGCGATCCACTTCTGGCGTGTCCGCAAAGACGGCGGCATCTCGGGTCCGTTGTGAGCGAAGGAGGCGATCGATGACCGAAATCCCCGAACACCTCCTCAAGCGGGCGCAGGCCGCACGCGAGAAGGCTGCCGCCGACGAGGGCGCCGTGTCGGCGGATGCTGCCGCGCCCGCGCCGTCCACGGACGCTGCCTCGGATCCGCGCATCCCCGCGCACCTGCTCGAGCGCAGCAAGGCGCGCAAGGCCCAGGCTGAAACGGGTGGTGGCGGCGTCGCCGTGCAGGAGAAGGTCGCGAGCGTCGTGGCCGCCGGTCCCGCCGGTGGCGGTTTGCCCGTCGGTGCCGGCCCCGGTGGTCACACCCAGCGCCTCCTCACCGTCGTCAAGAGCGGCAGCATCCAGGACGTGAAGGCGTCGCCGGTGGACAAGGTGCACACGTGGCCGCACCTGCTCGTCGCCGAGTTCGTCGCCGCGCTCGCCTGCCTCGCGTTCACGTTCTTCTTCTCGGTCTTCGTCAACGCGCCGCTGCTGCAGCAGGCGAACATCAACAAGACGCCGAACCCGTCGAAGGCACCGTGGTACTTCCTCGGTCTGCAGGAACTGCTCACCATGTTCCACCCGATGATCGCCGGCGTGACGTTGCCCGGCGTAGGCCTGATCGTGCTGATCCTCGCGCCGTACATCGACAAGAATCCGTCGAACAAGCCGGAGGATCGCAAGTTCGCGACGTCGCTGATGACCGTGCACCTCATGTTCTGGTCGGTGCTCGTGATCATCGGTTCGTTCTTCCGAGGCCCCGGTTTCAACTTCACGCTCCCGTGGCGTGACGGACTCTTCTTCGAACTGTGAGGCCGACGCTGTCATGAGTTCTGCTGCCTACATCGCCATTGCCGTCGCCGCCCTCGTGGTGCTGTTCGCCGTCGTCCTGCTCACCGCCGCTCGCAAGAGCGACGTGCGCGGCGCCGGGGCCCTCAGCCGCGAGACGCGTCGGCGCGACAAGGACGCCGAGATCGACGTACCCGCCGCCACCGGCCGCCAGGTCGAGCGAGCCGCCGTCGAGGCCCGCCAGGCCGGTCTCGTCACGGCAGGTCTCGTCAAGGCGGAATCCACCACACCCATCGTGTGGGTCGCCCCCGACCGCGATGCAATCGGGGTCAGCCGCCGTCAGTTCCTCAACCGCGCCACGGTGTCGCTGATGTCGGCCAGCCTCGGCACGTTCGCCGCCGCCGGGTTCGTCGCCTTCCTGTGGCCCACCGCTGCGCCGATCTTCGGCGGGAAGGTGAACGTCGGCAAGCTCGACGACATCCTCGCCAGCATCCGCAGCAACGCCGGCTTCTTCTACAGCTCCAGCGCTCGGTCGTACCTCACGGTGTATCCGTCGGAGGCGCTGCCCAAGGCGAAGGGTGTGCCCAACTACAAGACGCTGATCTCGGGCATGAGCAGTGGTGTGATTGCGATGTACCAGAAGTGTCCGCACCTCGGCTGCCGTGTGCCGCAGTGCACGAGCAGCCAGTGGTTCGAGTGTCCCTGCCACGGCTCGCAGTACAACCGCGTCGGTGAGAAGAAGGCAGGTCCCGCGCCGCGGGGCATGGATCACTGGCCGGTCACCGTCGGCGCGGCAGGCGACGTGATCATCGACACGTCTTCGCCCGTCACCGGCACCCCCATCGGCACCAACACCACCGGTCAAGAGGCCGAGGGTCCGCACTGCATCACCGGTGGAGGTGGACACGCATGATCGCGCTGAACACCACGAGTGTTGCGTGGGTGATCTTCGTCGTCGTCGTTGTCGGCTGGATCGCGTACTACTTCCTCACCAGTGCGTCGGCTCGACGCGAGCTCGGTTCCGAGGCCGAGGTTGCACCGAACCGGAAGGCGTACTACGACGACGAGGTGCTGGAGGGCCCGCGCCTCGAGCGCATGCAGATCCTCGGTGTGATCATGCTCGCGACGTTGGTCATCGGTCTGCCGCTGTACTGGATCCTCGAACCAGGTCGTGAGGCCGGCGCGCGAGACAAGGCCACCGAGGAGTTCGTCGGCTGGGGTCGCGACCTGTTCAAGCCGACGGCCAACGGCGGCTTCAACTGCGCCGGCTGCCACGGTGGCATGAAGGCCGCCGGCGGCCAGGCGCCGTACGCGATCACCGACCCGCACACCGGCGAGGTCAAGTCCGTGAACTGGTTCGCTCCGGCGTTGAACACCGTGTTCTACAGGTACAGCAAGGAGGAGGTGCGGTTCATCCTGAACTACGGCCGTCCCTTCTCGCCGATGTCGGCATGGGGCTCGCCCGGTGGCGGCCCGATGAGCGATCAGAACATCGAGACGTTGCTCGTCTACCTGCAGAGCATCCAGGTCCAGCCCGAGGGTTGCATCACCAAGGACGACTTCGTGAAGGATGCCGACCCCTACGTGTGCGACGGCGGCACCTTGCCGCAGACCAACCGCGACGACATCGCCAAGGCCGTCGCCGCGTACCAGAAGGCGAACCCGGGTGCGAGCGAGGGCGAGGCGCTGTTCAACCTCGACCTGGCGAGCGGCGCATACAGTTGCGCCCGCTGCCACACCCAGGGCTGGAGCTATGGCGATCCGGGCGTTACCGCCCAGGGCGGCATGGGTTGGAACCTGACGGGCGGCTCGACGAACTCGCACTTCCCGAACGAAGCGGACATGATCAGCTTCGTGAAGTCCGGTTCCGTCCTCGGCAAGAAGTACGGGGTACAGGGCCAGGGTTCCGGCCGCATGCCCGGGTTCGGTCACCTGCTCACCGATGAGCAGATCAAGGCCGTCGTCGAATACGTGCGAGGTCTGTGATGAGTGCTCTTCTTGCAGTGACGTGGCAGTGGGAGCTCCGTGGCACGCTCATCGTGATCATCGCGGTGTCCGTGCTGTGCGGCAGCGTCTACCTCGTCCTCGGCACCAACCTCGGTGCCCGGCTCGGGTTCCTCGTCGCCCTCACCGCGCTCGCCGGTTGGATGTTCATCATGGGCGCCACGTGGTGGAGTTACGGCAAGGGCCTCTTGGGTCAGGACGCGTCATGGAAGCCGGTGGCGGGCAGCACCGTCATCCGCGACAGCGGGAAGCTGTACTCGACGGGCATCCTCGGGCAACCGTTCACGCCCGCGGGGGTCGCCGCCGACGACGCAAGCAAGGTCACCCAAGGGCTGAAGACGAACGCCTGGAAGCAGCTCAACCCGGCGCTGCCATCGTTCGCCCAGGCCGGTTCCGCCGGCTCGGTGATGCTCGAGGAGTCCAAGGCCTTCGCCGCCGGTGAGTTCGCGGTCGTCAACGTGTACGACAAGGGTGGTGCCCGCCATCCGGTGTTCTGGGACGGACGCATCGACTTCGTCGCGTTCTGGCACGACCCCCACTTCTCGCTCGTGGAGATCGCCCCGCTGGTGCCCCAGCGCACCGAGCCGGGCCGCGCGCCGGCCCGCGCGGTGATCGACACCGCCCGCGCCCACGAGTACGTGTACATGGTCCGCGACATGGGCTTCAAGCGTCGCCCCGCCGGCATCATCACCGTGTCGTCGCTGATCATCTTCCTGCTGCTGTGCTGGTTGCTGCACCGGCGCGATCGCCACGTTCGTGCCAACCTGTCCGCCAAGGCACTTCCCGCGAAGGCCTGACCCATGGGCCAGTACCTGCCGATCGTCGTCCTGTTCGTGCTTGCGACGATGTTCGGCGCGGTCAGCTTCGCGATGTCCCGATTGCTCGCTCCCCGCCGTCCATCGGCGGCCAAGCAGGCACCGTACGAATGCGGCATCGTGCCCAGTCGCGAAACACCCGAGCGCTTCCCCGTCACGTTCTACGTCGTCGCGATGCTCTTCATCATGTTCGACATCGAACTGATCTTCATCTATCCCTTCGCGGTCGATCGTTCGTTCCTCGGCAAGTTCGGGCTGTGGGAGATGATCGCCTTCAGCGTCGTCTTCTTCGCCGCCTTCGTCTACGTCGTGGCGCGCGGCGCGCTGGAATGGGGCCCGGTGCACCGTCAACGTGTGCTCTCGTCGGCGTTGTCGGCCGACCGCACCACCACCAGCACCATTCGTCGCGTCGGCCTCGAAGGCCGACCGGAGGAGCCCGCAGCGTGAGCACCGTGCAGAACATCCTCGACGACGGCATCGGTGGCATCCAGCACAACGCGATCACCGCCAAGCTGGAAGACCTCGTCAACTGGGCTCGCAGCCGCAGCTCGTGGCCGGCCTCGTTCGGCCTCGCGTGCTGTGCCATCGAGATGATGGCCACCGGTGCGGCGCACTACGACCTCAGCCGGTTCGGCATGGAGGTGTTCCGAGCGTCGCCGCGGCAGGCCGACATCATGATCGTCGCCGGTCGAGTCAGCCAGAAGATGGCTCCCGTGCTGCGTCAGGTGTACGACCAGATGATGGAGCCGAAGTGGGTCATCAGCATGGGCGTGTGTGCCAGCAGCGGTGGCATGTTCAACAACTACGCAATCGTGCAGGGTGTGGACCAGGTGGTTCCCGTCGATGTCTACGCGCCCGGATGCCCACCCACCCCCGAAACGCTCATCCACGCCATCGAGACCCTTCATCAACTGATCGAGGACGGGCAGTTGCTGCGTCGCCGCCAGGAGTCCGGCGCGGGCGCGAACGTGCACGTCACCGAGATCCCGGCGGGCGACCACCCGGTGCCGGTCATCCTGGGAATCCGGTAACCCATGAGCGAGGAACCGACCGCA
>JAYVMH010000137.1:0-3706 GCA_043759015.1 Actinomycetota bacterium | reverse complement strand
AGCTCCAGAGGATCATGGGCGGGCATTGCGCTGGCCCGGCAATGCCGACACGCCAACGTGCAGGCGCGAGTGAGCTCCCAGAACACGATGAACGGTCGCTCGCCCGTGTCCTGGTGCAACACCCGCACACCGACCGGCGCGCGAACAGGGGTGGGCGTGGCTGTATCCATCGTGGGTCCCACGATGACGGTGTTGCGCAGCTTCGGCCAGGGCCTGACGTCCCTTTGGGTGACGTCGCTTTGGGTGACGTCGCTTTGGGTGACGTCGCTGTCTTGACGAACTCTTGACGATCGAAAGACCATCAAGTGAGCGTTTGGGACTACCGATAACCCCCCGTCGGGAGTACCTTCAACCTGTTCACGTCTACTTCTTTCGTCGTAGTCCTCAAGGAGCACCATGCGCGCCAGCTCGCCCACTCGGATCGTCACGATCGTTCTCGTGGCGGCCGTCGCCATCGCGGCGTGCTCGACCACGCAACACCAGACGCCAGGTGCAGCCCCGGTCGGCGGCAGTCAGGTGACCGTGAAAGGCGGCAAGGACATCACCCTGCTGAAGGAGCTCCACCACGACGTGTCGGGCCCGCTTCGCGACCTCAAGCCGGCGCCCGAGAGCGACGCAGGAGACGGCGGCGATCCCGACAAGGCCGCACCGAGCCGAACGTTCATCCTTCCCCACCCCAAAGGTGGTGGCGCCGACGGCGCGATCCAGAAGGCACGTGCGAACGGCTCGACCGCCGCCGTCTCGCCGCTGGCACCGACGACGGGTACGGGGTTCGACACGGTCGGCGCCGGGTTCTCCACGTTCACCGTCAACTCCGCCCCGCCCGACACCGACGCCGCAGTCGGCCCGACGCAGATCGTCACGGTGGTCAACACCGGGTTCGCGGTGCAGAACAAGACGGGCGGCATCCTCTTCGGACCGGTCGCCACGAACACGCTCTTCTCCGGCTTCGGCGGCCCCTGCGCGACCACCAACGACGGCGACGCGATCGTCCGCTACGACCGCGCCGCGGACCGCTGGATGATGTCGCAGTTCGCCAATGTCCGGTCCACCAGCGGGCCGTACTTCGAATGCGTCGCCGTGTCGACCACGGGCGACGCCACGGGCACCTGGAACCGCTACGCCTTCCAGTACTCCAACTTCCCGGACTACCCGAAGGTCGGCGTGTGGCCCGACGCGTACTACATCACCTACAACCAGTTCAATCCCGCCGGCACCGCGTTCCTCGGCACCAACGTGTGCGCACTCGACCGGGCGAAGATGCTCGCTGGCGCGAGCGCCACGCAGCAGTGCTTCTCGACGAGCACCTCGTTCGGCGGACTGCTCCCGTCCGACGTGGACAGCGTCACACAGCCGCCTGCCGGGCAGCCGAACCTGGTGATCGGCCAGGGCACGACGGCCACGACGCTGGCCTACTGGAACTTCCACGTGGACTTCACGAACTCCGCGAACAGCACGTTCACCGGACCGAGCACCCTCAACGTCGCCAGCTACACCCCCGCCTGCAACGGCGCGACCTGCATCCCGCAACCGGGGACCAACAACAGGCTGGACTCGTTGGCGGACCGTTTGATGAACCGCTTCGCGTACCGCAACTTCGGTGACCATCAAGCGCTGGTCGTGTCCCAGTCCGTCACCGCCGGATCCAGCGTCGGCGTGCGTTGGTACGAGATCCGCCTGACCGGCACCACGCCCTCGATCTTCCAGCAGGGCACCTATGCACCCGACGCCAGCTATCGCTGGATGCCGTCGGCAGCTCAGGACAAGGCCGGCAACATCGCGGTCGGTTACTCGCTGTCGAACAGCACCAGCGTCAAGCCCAGCATCGCGTTCTCGGGACGCCTCGCGGCCGACGCCGCAGGCACGCTGACGCAGGGCGAGACCGTCGCCCAGGTCGGCGGCGGATCGCAGACGGGAACGCTCACCCGCTGGGGCGACTATGCCTCGATGAACATCGATCCGGCCGACGACTGCACGTTCTGGTTCTCCACCGAGTACCTGAAGGCGAACGGCACGTTCAACTGGAGCACGCACATCAACTCGTTCCAGCTTCCCGGATGCGCCGCGCCATTGCCGAACGACTTCTCGGTCAGCGTGGCACCGGCGGCTGCCTCCGTCACCCAGGGCGGCGCAACCAGCGCCACGGTCAGCACCACCACACAGGGCACCGCCCAGCCGGTGGCCCTGACGGCAAGTGGCCTGCCCACCGGGGCGACCGCGACGTTCAACCCGGCCACCGTCACGTCGGGCAGCTCCAGCTCGTTCACGGTCGCGACGGCGAGCACCACTCCGGCCGGCACGTACCCGATCACCATCACGGGCACGGGTACCGCAGTGCACACCACATCGTTCAGCCTCACGGTCACTCCGCCGGCGCTGGGTGGCGTGACGAACGGCGGGTTCGAGACGGGCAACCTGTCGGGCTGGACCGCGAGCGGTGCACTCGAGGGTGTGGTGACCACGCCGCACGCCGGCACCTTTGCCGACCGCGGCGGCGACACGGTACCGACCAACGGCGACTCGAAGATCGTCCAGACCTTCACCGCGCCGACCGGAGTCACGAGGTTGACGTTCTGGTACAACATGACGTGTCCGGACACGCTGACGTTCGACTGGGCGACGGCGACGCTGCGCGACAACACAACGGCCCGCAACTCCACCGTGCTGGCAAAGACCTGCACCAGCGGGGCCGGCTGGAAGCAGATCACTGCCACCATCGTGGCGGGCCACAGCTACACGCTCAGCCTGATCAGCCACGACGACAACTTCTCGTCCGACCCGTCGTTCACGCTCTACGACGACGTGACGTTCAGCTGACCCCATCCCCCAGCGCGCAAGTCAGCTCGCAGTCAGCGCTCATGTCATGCTCCGACCGAGGGTCCCTCGGGCGGCGCGTTCGTCCTCGTAGGCCGCGATCGCGGTCAGCTGCGCGCCCAACGTCGCGTCCACCCACTTGCTGCCCGCACCGATCACCCTGTCGTAGCTGGCCTGCACCGGCGCCAACTGCCCCGTGAAGTGCGGCATCACCTGCTCGGCGAAGAGCTCGTAGCTGCGACACGTCGCCCCGAAGTCGGCGAGATCCGCACCGAGGAAGAGGTACGTGCCGAAGCCACCCGTCTTGGCCTGCAACCGCTCGAGCTGCTCGATCGCCATCTGAGGGGTACCGATCACCATCCGACCGCTCTCGTTGGCGAAGTCGACGAACTCGTCGTAGTCGGTGGGCGGGGGCGGAGCCGACGGATCGCCGAGCGGGATGATGTGGCTGAGGTACTCGAACACCCATTGAAGTCCGTACCGACAGTTCGCCTTCGCCTGCTCCACGGTCTCGGCGATGTGCATCGGTCCCATCAGCCGCCACTTGTCGCGACCGACATGATGCCCGTGCCGCGAGGCCTCCTCCTGCCACACCTGGAAGTTGTAGTCAAGCACCTGGAACGCGGCCGGCTCGGTGGCGGCGATGGACAACATGCCGGTGCCGTAGCGGCCGGCGAGCTTGCTGCCCGACGGCGAGATGCTGCTGGCCACCGCAACGTCGAAGTTGCTGTAGGGACGCACCTGCAGCACCGCTTCGTCGCACGTGAACCAGTCGGTGCGCTCGCTGACGGTCTCGCCACGGAACAGGCGCATCATCACGTCGAACGCCTGCTCCATGCGCGGGCG
Organism: Actinomycetota bacterium; assembly: GCA_043759015.1. GTDB lineage: Bacteria > Actinomycetota > Acidimicrobiia > Acidimicrobiales > Ilumatobacteraceae > UBA668. Next base: position 46 of record JAYVMH010000137.1, on the reverse strand, counting down.
CTGCTGCAGCGGGTCGATGCCCAACATCGCGGCATCACTCGTGAGC
>JAYVMH010000136.1:0-3707 GCA_043759015.1 Actinomycetota bacterium | reverse complement strand
GTCGGCTCGGATCGGCTTGGTGATGTCGTTCATGCCCATCTGACGATCCGCCCTTCAAGAACGTGACACCAGGAATCAGAGCTCGAGCGCGGAGTTCTTCGGATCGATCGGGTCGTAGTACACGACGACGGACGATCCGGCGGGGAAGCGGTCGATCGTCTTCGCCGGATGAAGGCCGTTGCCGGTGCGCCGCACGCGCTGCCCCTGGAAGACCTCGCCGTTCACCTGGTACGCGTAGAACACGAGCGGGCACTCGTGGCGACCCGCGCCGTTCTGACTGACCTGCACCGTCGCACTGAGCACCGTCCCCATCGTGTGCTGCCACTCCGGCACCCGACCGAGGATGGGTGCGCGGTGGGCGCGCGCGACGAGCGCGAAGCCCACCACGGCCGCTACCAGCAACGGTGCAACCACGGCCGTGGCACTCATGGCAACGGCACCCATGAAGTTTGTCCGGTCTCCTTTGCGGAAACTCCCCCTGGCGGAACGTTAACGCGTCATGCGAGGAGGTCGCGCACGACGTCCAGCCAGAGCGCGGTCGTCAACCGGAGGCTCTCCACATCGATCCGTTCGTCGTGCCCGTGGAACCGGCGACCGAAGTCCGACGGGTCGAGATCGGGGCTGAAAAGGCCGGCGCCGTACGACACCGCGCCCATCTGCCGGTACACCCGCGAGTCGGTGAAACCGACCACCAGTTGAGGCGTCGCACGGGCGGTGGGGAACGGCTTGGCGATGCTGCGGGCTAGGGAATCCCACAACGGCGTGTCGGTGCGGCTGATGGACGCGGGGTCGTTCATCAAGACCTCCACCTCGACCTGTTCGTACAGATCGCCGAGCGCGGCGCGAAGGTGCGCATCCACGTCGTCGGCTCCCTCGCCGGGAAGGGTGCGCACGTCGACGCCGATGTCGACGCAATCCGGGATGACGTTCGTCTTCATCGGGCCCGAACCGCCACCGGCGATCGTGTTGCACGAGAACGTGGTGTGCGTGCATGCGTGGAGATGCGGACCGGGGCCGGGTGTGGGTAGGGCATCGAGGAACGCGTCGATGCGGTCCGGGTCGAGCAGATCTCGTTGCGCGTCCTCGGAGAGGCCGAGCGTTTCGACGCGGGTGCGCCACAGCTCGTGGAACCGCGGACTGGGCCGGTACTCGCTGATCCGCTGCATCACTGCCGCCGCCGTCATCAACGCGTTGTCGGCCTTGAACGGCGCGCTGCCGTGCCCCGGCGTGCCGTACACGCGCAGACGACGCCACGCGACGCCCTTCTCCCCCACGTTGATGCCCACGTAGGGCTGATCGGTGGGGCCGCTGTGCAAGCCACCGTTCTCCGTCAGCACGTAGTCCGCCCAGATGGCGTCGTGTTCGTGGTCGGCCATCCACTGCATGCCGTGCGCGCTACCGGACTCCTCGTCGGCGACAGCGAAGTAGATGAGGTCGCCCCTCGGGCGAAAGCCCGTGACCGCAAGGTGCCGGAACGCGACGGCCATCGACGCGGTGAGGTTCAACATGTCCACCGCGCCGCGACCCCACACCTCGCCTCCGATCAGCTCGCCACCGAAGGGATCGTGCGACCAGCCGCTCTCGTTGACGGGGACCACGTCGGTGTGGCCCATCAGGCACAGCTTCGGCGCGTTCGGGTCGGTGCCCCCGATGCGGGCGACGAGCGAACCACGGCCGGGCATGGGCTCGAACTGCTGCACATCGAGGCCGGAGTCGCCGAGGAACTGACGCAGGACATCGGCATTGCGGACCTCGTGGCCGCTCGACGCGCTGCCGTCGTTGACGCAGCGGTTGCGGATCATCGTCTGCAGCAGCTCGACCGTCTGACCGGTGAGCGGATCGAACTCTTCGCGGGCCATGTCGCCCACCCTATTCGTGCTGTACCGTCGGTAGGCGTGAAGTGGCTGGGCGAGCGAGGCCGGGACGGTGGCATCGACACCGTCCCGATGCATCATCAAGTCGGTGGGATGTCGCTGTGCGGCAAGCACGCTGTCGCACCCGACCCGGAGGCTGCGATGCAACGCTGCAGCGCCACCACCATCGTCTGTCTGGTCGAGGACCATGAGCTCGCCGAACGCTGGCCCGAGTACGTCGATTGGTTGAACGAACGGCTCGGCGACTCTGCCGTGTGGTTCCCGATCCACGACCTCCATGCCCCGCCGCTCGACGGCGTCCGCCCGCTGCTCGACGACCTCGTCTCCCGTCTGGATCGCGGTGAACATCTCCTCATCCACTGCGCGGCGGGAATCGGCCGCGCCGGGACCATCGGCACCTGCCTGCTGATCCGCCGCGGCATGGCACCCGATGCTGCGTTGGCCCACATCGCGGCGTGTCGGCCGATGGCGGGGCCGGAAGTCGGCACGCAGCTCGATCTGGTGAACGCGCTCGCCGCAGAGCACGGGCACCGCGCGTGACACGACGGGTTGCGGCGGCGCTTGTTCTGGCCGCACTGACCAGCGCGTGCTCCGCGGACGCGGCAACCAGCACGACGACGACGACGACAACAACGACGACAACAACGACAACAACGACAACGACAACGACGAGCACGACAACGACAACGACGAGCACGACAACGGCAACGACCGGCGATGCGATCGCGGCCAACGCCGAGCACCCGTGCGGCGGCGGCGTGCCGCCCGCGACCTACGACCACGTGATCTGGATCTGGATGGAGAACCACAGCGCCGCCCAGGTCATCGGGCAGCCCGGCGCTCCGTTGGTCACGGGGCTCGCGGCGGCGTGCGGGCAGGCGACGAACTACCGCTCCGTCGGCTCACCATCGCTGCCGAACTACATCGGCGCGACGTCGGGCGACACGTGGGGAATCGGCGACGACGCCGGGCCCGGCGCGCACCAACTGAAGGTCGACAACATCTTCCGCCAGGTGCGGGCGAGCGGCCGCCGAGCGATGAGCTTCGAGGAAGCAATGCCGCAGCGCTGCGCGATCTCATCGCGCGAGCGGTATGCGGTCAAGCACAACCCGGCCGCGTACTACCAGGGCGCCGACGACCGCAGCGCCTGCGCGACGGACAACGCACCACTCGACCTCGCCGACAATGGCGCGTTCCAGCAGGCGCTCGCTGCCGACACGCTGCCTACCTTCACGTTCATCACGCCCGACCTGTGCAACGACACGCACGACTGCCCGGTGAGCACGGGCGACCAGTGGCTCGCCAACGTCGTGCCGCTGATCCTGGACAGCGTGGCGTACCGCTCCGGCCGCACGGCCGTGTTTCTCGTGTGGGACGAGGATTCGCCGATGCCGTTCGTGCCGATCGCACCGAATGTGACGCCCGGCTCGAGGCTCACCGGCAAGGTCGACCACTACGCACTGCTGCGCACCACCGAGGAGATGCTCGGCATCTCGACGCTGCTCGGGAAGGCCGCGACCGCACCGAGCATGCGCGCAGCGTTCAACCTCTAGGACTTCTGCAAAGGCCCTAGGAGAGCCGCTTCGCCAGTCGGACGTTGGCGAGGTGCGCGGGGTCGGCGAGCGCGGTCATCGCGGTCTCGTAGTCGGGCAGCGTGTACACCTCGCCGTCGTCGTTGATCATCACGAAGCGGTCGAAGCGGGCAAGGAACCTTCGATCGTGGCTCACGGCGATCACCGTGCCCTGGAAGCCGTCGAGGGCGAGCTCGAGTGCTTCGGACGACTCGATGTCGAGGTTGTCGGTGGGCTCGTCGAGCAGCAGCACGTTGTGGCC
>JAYVMH010000135.1:0-8183 GCA_043759015.1 Actinomycetota bacterium | reverse complement strand
TGCGCCGCGAACACCTCCACCAAGGCGCGCAACGATCACTGTTCCCATCACTGCAATACCGCTACTGGGGTCACTACACCGACGCGGCGGGCACCCCGGTCGAACTCGACGCACACATGCGCGACCACGCCCACGTCGAAGACCACATCAAACGGTTGAAGGACTCCGGCCTCGAACGGTTCCCGTTCACCGACCTCGACGCCAACCGGGCATGGATGCAGCTCGTCTGTCTCAGCGCCGATCTCGTCCGCTGGTTCCAACATCTGTGCTGCACCGGCGAACTCGCCGCCGCCGAACCGAAACGACTGCGGTGGAGCCTGTGGCACACACCCGCCCGCATCGTCAGACGCGCCGGACGCGACATCATCCGGATCATCGACGGCTGGCCCACCACCAGCGATCTCCTCAACGCACACCACCACATCACCGAGCTCTGCTGACCCCAGCACCGACACCGACCACGACGACACCACCCTCACCACGCGCGGCCCGCCACCAGCAGCACCGGCTCAATCGACGCCATCGGCGACCCTCACGCCCACCAACGGCACCACGCCTGAGCCTGCGCGCCGCCGATAACACCGAAACAGTCACCCCAACCCCGCCACCCGAATTCTCATGACTGATCAGGGTTAGCCCCCACCCCGCGACCCTCCGACATGCGCGCCGAGCACGCATATCGCTCACACGGTCGGCATCATCAGCCAGCACAGTTCGGCACTTCCCGATCGGCGGTCCCAGGCCCGGACGCCACGCACATCGACAGCCGGCACGAGCATCGAATCATCGGCCACCCCGGGATTATCCTGCGTCCGACTTTGATTGATATGGAGGTGATCCCTCGGCGGGGAGGCCGTGAGTCCGTGGCGCGATTACCGAGCACTTTCGCATTGGTCTCGTCCCTCGACAGCCTGTATCTCATGCCGGTGTGGCGAGACTGAATAGGCCGTCATCTCGAACGTTCCGAGCGTGCTGCTCGACGTCGATCGATTCGGCGGGCATGAGTCGGTTTGTGTCGATCGACCTTGGAGCTGCTGGGAGGAGCGCCCATATCGACGGGTGTTCGCCTATTCGCCGGTGTCGTGAGCGAGGACGTAGTGGAGGTACCTGCGTAGGTGGTTGATGTGTTCGATCACAACGTCGGGATCGTTGACTGCTTTAGACAGCACGAACGCGCCTTGCAGGACGACTTGGATGTGCCGGGCCAGACTCGGGACGTCGATCTCGGGATTGGTGTTGGTGTCGGCGAGTGCTTCGGTGAGGTCTGCTTCGAGGGTTTCGGCGTGTCCGAGGATGCTCGCCGCGCAAGCGTCTCGCACTGCTGGGCTGGTGTCGAACACTTCTTGGGCCATGGTGCCGACGAGGCAGGTGTAGTCGGCGGGTGCCCCGGTGATGAGTGAGGCCCGGTAGTCGAGGTAGGCGAAGATCCGATCGGCAGGGTCAACGTGATCGTGGTAGGGGGCGGCCGCGAAGAGCGCTGAGGTAGTGGCCGACCAATGATCTGCAGCAGCGATGGCGAGGTCGTCTTTGGTTGCGAAGTGATGAAAGAACGCGCCTTTGGTCACGCCAGCCGCTCCGCACAGATCACCGACACCGGTGGCGTGGAGCCCTTGGGTTCGGATGATTTGTACCGCGGCGTCGAGCAACGCTGCCTTTGACTCACCGTGACGAGGGCGCCGACCGGCCGTGATCGCGCGTTCAGAGCTCATGCAGGCACGGCGTCGGCGGCGGCACGCATGGCGTCGAGGTCGAGTTTGGTCATCTGCATCATGGCTTGGGCTGCCCGGCCTGCGCGTTCTGGATCGGGGTCACCGAGGACCTCACCGAGTTGGTTGGGAACGACCTGCCACGAAAGACCAAACCGGTCTTTGAGCCAGCCGCAGCGCCCTTCCTCGCCTCCCTCGCCGAGCGCAGTCCAGTAGTGATCGACTTCGGCTTGGCCGTCGCACGGGACGACGAGAGAGGCAGCTTCTGTGAAGGTGAATTGGGGTCCGCCGTTGAGCGCTTGGAACGGGCGTCCCATCAGGGTGAACGAGATCATGATTGGTGCGCCTTCCGGGCCGGCGACATGGTCGATCCGCGAATCGGGCAACAGTGACACGTAGAACTCGGCGGCTTCGAGGCCGTTGTTGTCGAACCAGAGGCATGGGGTGATCGTTGGTGTGGCCATGGCGCAAACATACCGACCGGTTGGTATGAAGTCAACGAGTAGTTGCCGGTTCTTTGGGCGACCTCGAGGAGCGATCGGCTTCGGGTCCGAGCCGGGCTTCTCCGGTCCGAGCGGCCTGCTTGCCGGCGTGTCCTTTCTCTTCGGACGTGACCGGGCCGCGCAACTGGCACTCGAACGCTCCGAGTTGCAGCCGGGCGAACGCGTCGTCGACATCGGATGCGGGCCCGGCATCGCAGTCGACCGGGCGCGAGCTAGAGGTGCCGAGGTGATCGGCGTCGACCCAGCGCCGGTCATGTTGCGCATCGCTCGTCTCCGATGGCGCGCTCGACCTGGTGTGAGTTGGCGGATCGGCACCGCCGAATCGCTCCCTGTCGGCGACGGCTGGGCACACGTCGTGTGGTCTCTGGCCACCGTTCACCATTGGCGCGACATCGACGCCGGGCTCACCGAGGCCCACCGCGTGCTCGCGCCCGGCGGGCGGCTGCTGGCGTTGGAACGGCGCATCCACGACACCAACGCCGCCGGCACCGCCAGTCACGGCTGGACGCAGGAACAGGCCGAATCGTTCGCCGAGTACTGCAAGCGCCACGGCTTCGCCGATGTCACCGTAGAAGCTCACACGGGACCGAGCACCCTGCTGTCCGTCATCGCTCACCGTCCGGGCGGCGAACCGTGACGAGCTTCCCGGGACGGACGCTCGCCCAGCTCCAGCGCACACTTCGCCCAGCGGTGACCCACCGACACGCGCCCGGGATCCGGCGATCCGTCGTGCGCGTGGCGTGCCAGATCGGCGCTCGTGTCGCGCTCACCCGCGGCGGTCGTCGGGGCGGGCCGACGCGCAGAAGTGGAGCGCATCTGCTCGGGCCGTTGCCGAATGGGGCGCGTGGTGGCCGCGACGGGATTCCGGGCGCTGATGTCGCGCGTCGGCGGATGAGAGATGGCGGTACTTCGGACGGGGCGTAGACACGTGTCAGGACGTTGACGTCGGGCGGCCGCATCCGAGACTGATCATCCTGGCGCTCACCGGCACGTCCATGTGCTCCATGAGTGACCTCGAGCAGCCACAGGGGGTTGGGGCCGATCTGGTTTGCGTTCTTCCGGTCGCTCGCGTGGCTGTTCGACCGTTGGTGGCGGTTGTGATGCAGTCTGTCGTCCACCATCTCCTCGGTCGTGCGTCGCGATGCCGCTCCGAGCCCGGATTCCGGTCGTACCGTCTTGACATGATTCATGCTCTCGTGAACAATTCAGCCATGACGGATGCGTCGCTCTTCGAGTTGCTCGCTGATCCGACTCGGCGCCGCGTCGTCGAGCTGCTCGCCCAGAGCCCTCGGCGTGCTGGCGAACTGGCCGACGAGGCCGGGACATCGCCACAGGCGATGAGCAATCACTTGCGCTTGTTGCTCGATGCCGGTGTCGTGGTCGACGGGCGCGTGGCTGAGGACGCACGGGCACGCGTGTTCCGGCTGCAACCGGACGCGCTGGTTGGCATGCAGGCGTGGCTCGACCAGCTGCAGGCCGAGTGGCGGGTCCAACTTCGTTCTTTCAAGCGCCGCACCGAAGGCAGGATCACATGACCGACTCGAAGGTGCCGACGATGTCCGAGGCGATCGTCGTCGACGTCGACGCGATGACGGCATTCTCGGTGTTCACGCAGGAGTTCGAGCAGTGGTGGGGCAACGGGCCCATCGACGCGTGGGACTCGTCGCGTGTCACCGGTCGATGCCTCGAACCCGGCGTCGGTGGACGCTTGCTCGAGCTCTATCCCGACGGTGTGCTCGAGCTCGGTCGGGTGACGGTGTGGGAGCCCGGATCGCGCGTCTCGTGGGTCAGCTCGATCGACGATGTGACCATCGACGTCACCTTCGAGGAGGTCGCTGACGGTCGCAGTCGAGTGTGCGTCGTCGGCACGGCCACCGGCCCGAACGCAGGGGAGGGTTTCTCGTTCGTCCGGATGGCGCCGCAATGGCTGCCTCGCTACCTGATGCGTCGCGCGGCCGGGCGAGTCCGATCGCCGCTCGGGCGGCTTCACATCGTGCTGCGGTACCGACAGCCAGCGGCAACGGCGAGATGGCTCGCAACAGCGTTCGGTTTCGAGCCGAACGGTGACATCCCGACTGACGAGCCCACCGATCCGGAGCACACCTGGATCGAGCTGCGTGTGGGCAATGGTGCGGGCGCGATCGTCCTGTGGGGCCTTGACCCGGGTGATGCTGTGAGGTCGTCGGATCATCTGCCGTGGGTCTACGTCGACGATCTCGACGCTCACCTCGCCCACGCCGTGTCCGCCGGCGCGACGGTCGTGACGCCGATCGTGCATCACGGCTTTCGCTCCTACACCGCGGCGGACTGCGAAGGTCGTCGTTGGCTGTTCGCTCAGGCTGGCCCCACCGTGTCTGCCTGATCGGCGGGCCGGCGGATCAGTACTCGGGCCTCCGAGAACGATGACGGCGGCGTCCGAGGACTCGGTGACGCTCGCCTGCAGCGCTGGCACGACCGCACCAGATTCGGCGCGATGCAGCGGGACATACGCGCGGGATCGGTGGCGCAATCGCCGGCACGACACACGGCTTGCGGCTCGAGGCTGACGAGCGAGCGAGCGTGGGCCCGCTTCGGTCCGATTTCATGGAGATCGCCAAGCCGACCGACGCCGACCGGGACTGGTTCCGGTCCCTCGTGCCCGCCGACCCGCGCGTGGAGATCAAGCCGATGTTCGGCAACCTGGGGGCGTTCGTGAACGGCAACATGTTCCTGGGACTGTTCGGGTCAGACGTCGGCCTCCGGCTGGCCGCCAGCGACCTCGACGGTCTAACCGCACTTGGCGGCGGTCCCTTCGGTCCCGCAGGTAGACCGATGGGCGGGTACGTGTCTCTACCTGCCTGGCGAGGCAAGCCGGCCATGAACACCACTTGGGTCGGCAAGGCCTTGGAGCACGCGGCGCGCTGCCTCCCAAAGCACCGAAGGTCCGCAAGGGTCCAGCACGCGGCCGGCAACCCGCCCGGGCCGCTGGGCGGAACGCTCGCCCCGCTGCCACCTCGTGCACGGGTTCGCTCACGCCAGCGGTGTCAACGACCGCGCGGGTACCGGCGAACCCGGGCGCGGCCGGCGCTTCGGATCGCCGCTCGCACTGCGCTCACCGGCGGTGGCCGCGGACGCGAGCAAGCGGTGCGGAAGCCGGGTGGCACCTGCTCGGGCTGCCATGTGCGTGATCGACCCACACCCGGTGTGCGATGGCACGTGGTCCCCGGGTGGCTGCGGGTGTGGGGTGGTTTGGGCTGGTCAGGCCAACGGACCGAGGAGCGCTGTGGTCACCCTGGCCGAATCGTGCGTTTCGAGACGCCGGGCCGCTCCGGCGATCCAGCGAAATGGGATGGTGGGTCGTGTGATGAGGTACGCGACGACGGACACGAGGCGGTCGAGCGAGGCGACTTCGGTCGGTCGAGCGTCGGGAGCGGACGCGTGCAGGAGCCCGGCCGCGCGCCAGGCCTGGTCGCGGGCGGTGTGCAAACCGAAGTTGAACAGGTGGCCGCCGCCCATGGCGGCCACTTTCCCGGTCCAGTGGGTCACCCGGTCGAGGTCACCGATGACGTCGTTGTACGTGTCGTGCAAGACGGCGTTGATGCCGTCGAAGTCAGACCGGATCGAGGTCAGATCGCCCGTCTCACCCACCAGGTCAACAACGGTCTGAGGGAGATCGAAGTTCACGTGTGCGTTGATGCCGAGCAACAGGTGTTGTACGACGAGCAGGCTGGTATCAGCGGTCATCGCGAACGACGCCCGCCAGCATGCTGGTGCTGCAGTCGGGCCATTGCGGGCATCGAGGTAGCGCGCAGCGAACCCTTGAACGAACGTTCCCATTCGCTCGCGGTCGGTGAACCGTCCAGCTGCCGCGTCTTCCATGACCCGCTTGGTCACTCTGCAGTACAGGGCAGGGAAGTAGCCACCGGCATCACCGGACGCAAGGGCGGCAGCGCGTAGCGATTCGAGTGTCTCGTCGAGCACCCCCGAACTCTACGGGCGTCCACCCTCGCCAACGGGGGCCCGTGATCGCGGGAGATGCCGAGGAAGCCGAAGATGATGCTTGCGAGCTCATTCGGCGGGCGCGGGAGCGAGCGGTTCTTGATGCAGAGGCGACCGAGTCCAACGGCCGCGTCGGTGACGCGGTGCTCGTCGTCGACCGCCACGCGACGCCCCACCAGCACACCAGTTCGCCCACGTGTTCGATACCGACCACCCGCCGGTATCCGGCGCGCCCCCCATGGCAACGCCAGGGTGTCACCCAATCGCGATGCTGATCCGTCCGTAGGGTCATGGCGAACATCGACTTCACCGTCGCGGGCCGGGCGTCGCTCCTGTCTCGCGTCGTTCGCTCGTCGTGGCCGTTACCCGCGCTCATCGCAACAGCCCGGCCGCACAACAGCTCCTCCTGAACTCGCGCTACGACGTCGGCGGCCATGCAGCCGAACACCTCACCGGGGCATCCGCACCGTTCATGGCAGCAGCGCTCGTGTCCATCCTGTTCTGGACGACGCCTCTGGCGCGCCGTCAGGTGGACCTGATCGTGACCGGTGGTGTGTGGTTCGCAACCTCGGTGCTCGTGATGCTCGGCAACCTGCGCGTCGTCGACGACCTCGTCGCCGCCGGTTACTCGAGCACGCCGACCGGTTCCGTTCCCGACGTGGCCGATCACTCCCTCGCCAATTCCTCGGTCTGGTACGCGGCAGCGGCCTCGCCTGTCGTCGTCGGTACATGGCGTCGACGTCGACACATCGGCAACCGTGCGACGATCGGCGCCGTCGTCGGCACCGTGATCATCCCACCATGGATCATCCCGGGCGCCGGAGTCATCGTGCTCGCCATCGTTCGCCGCGTGAAGCGCGGCGCAGCTGTCAGCCTCGGTGCCACCCGTCGGCTGACACGAGCGGCACAACGGTGCTCCGATGCCTGAGCCTGCCACCTACGCGGTCGTTGCCGTCCGTCCTCGATCTCGCATCGCCATCTGGTCGGTGCACCGTCGATGCCTTGGCTGACACGCCTATCGAATTGGTCCTCGCGGCACCGTTGCTCTGCGGTGACGTGCTCGCGCTCAGCCGGTCGTGGTGGCGAGTACGTCGGCGATGTCGACGTGGGGCAGACCGACGAGGGTGAGCGCCAGTCGGACGAGCTCGTGGTCTGGTTCGGCGCCGGCCTCGTCGTGGAGGCGAGCTAGCATCCACTGGAGGACAGCGCCGAGGAGGGCGTCGGCGGTGGCCGTGGGGGTGCGGTCGACGAAGCGCCCGGTGCTGATGCCGTCGTCGACGGCGCTTCGCACGGTGGCGCGCACCCGGGCGCGCAGGCGCGGGACGTTGGGCACGAGCGCGACGAACGCCCGGGCCGTGTTGGGGTCCGTGCGGGGAAGGTCGAGCAGCTGACGGGTGCCGATGGCCACCCGTGCCGCCGGGTCGTTCTCGACCTGGTCGAGGAGGTCACGGGCGATCTCCACCCCGGAGGCGAGTTCGTCGGTGACGGCGTCGAGGAGGTGTTGGAGCGACGGGAAGTGGTTGTAGAACGTGCCGGTGGCGACCTGCGCCCGGCCCGCGACCTCGCCCACGGTTATCCCGTCGGGCCCGTGTGCGGCCAGGGCGGCCATGCCGGCGACCAGCAACTGGCGCCGGGTGCGAGCCCGCTTGCGCGGGTAACCGACCGCATTCGCTGCCTCATCTTGGCTGGCGATCAGATCCATCGGAACAACATCTTTGACGATTACCTCCAAAATTGATCATATAGTTCAGAACGGGGCGCCGCAACGACGCTCGCTCCGGGTCCTTCGCCCACCGCGCCTGCCGCTATCGCAGGTCCGGACGACCACCCATCGGAGCGCACGATGCCCACCACCGCCCCTACCAGGTCCACCACCGCCACCACCGCCAACGTCAGGGCCGAATCCCTCCACGGCCGGGCCGCCGGCGGTCGCGTCCTCACGGACGACGACATCGCCATCGTGGAGGCGACCATCGACGCCATCACGTCGGCGTTG
>JAYVMH010000134.1:0-18748 GCA_043759015.1 Actinomycetota bacterium | reverse complement strand
CGTCGGGCCGGATGTCGTACACCGCGCGCAGCGCGTCGCGCTGGGCGCAGAGCTGGCGGTGCGTGTAGCGCACGCCCTTTGCCGGCCCTGTGGCGCCGGACGTGAACACGACGGCCGCGGGGTCGTCCGGGCCCGGCGCCGGAGCTTCGAGCGAAGCGAGTGGCTGCGCGGACAACGGCATCCGCGTCGCCGACGAACCGAGCGCCCCGACGTCGATCGCCCCGGCGCGGCGCGCCCAGCCGAGCGTCCGCGCAGCGAGCAAAGCCCGCCGCGGGCCCACGACGTGGCGCACCCGCGCCGAGCGCACGGCCGCGCCGAGACCGCGCAGACCCAACCCGCGATCTGCGACCACGGTGACGGCGCCGATCCGCCAGCACGCATAGATCACGGCGAGGAGATCCACGCTCGGCGGCACCAGCACCGCGATCCGATCACCCGAGCGCACCCCGTGCTCGAGCATGGCCTGCGCGAACGTGCCGACCTTCGCCGCGAACGCCGCGTTGGTGACCACGTCGTCGGCAGCGACGTCGCTGACAGCGATCCCCGCATCGCCGGCCAGCGCATCGATCGGTGACCACACGGGTGCCGGGTCGTCGTCGCGGCCACCTGGCGTGACGACTGAGGGCGGGACTGAGCGCCGGCCGGTGATGGCCGCGTCGACGAACGGCGCGATCGACTCCTCCAGCACCGCGAGGTGGCCGGCGTCGCGGATTCGGTGCACGGCGACATCACGGAACCGGCCCATCAGATCCTCGGCAAAGTCATCGTTGAAAACGGGGTCGGCCGCGCCCCACACGAGTCGCACCGGGATGGACAGATCGGGCAACCGCAAGGCAACCGCGGCGAGGTCGGCGGCCGACGGGTGGCGTTCATCGAACGGGACGTCGGCGACGAAGCCGGCGACCGAATCACGAAGCTCCCGTCGACGGTACGGCGCCGCCAGCGCACGCCGTTGGAGACGCGACAGTGATCGGCCCGGCAGGAGCGGAGTGCCGCGCACGAACATAGGGGTGTTGCGGGTGACGAAGCGATGCACGCCGTGAGTCGCCGCGACGCGGATGAGCCAGGGTGCGCGACGTCCGGCCGGCACGGCGATGCCCGTGTTCGACAGCACGAGGCCGGCGACACGTTCGGGATGCGCAACCGCGTACCCCATCGCGATCGCCCCGCCCCAGTCCTGCGCCACGAGCCAGATGGGCGTGCGGATGTCGAGCGTGGTCAGCAGGTCGTGCACGTCGGCCACCCGGTCGAGGTACGGCCGATCGCCGACCCGCTCCGAGTAGCCCATGCCGAGCTGATCGGGCGCGATCACGCGGTGCGCAGGCGACAGCTCGGCGAGCAGGCGCGACCAGAGGTACGACCACGTCGGGTTGCCGTGCAGGCAGACCACCGTGGCCCCGGGCCGGTCGGACGATGCAGAACCCGCTCGATCGAGCACGTGCCACTGATGTTCGCCACCGTCGTGACTCGGCACGCGAAGGGTGCGAGACCACGACGGGTCGAGCCCGAACACCCCCAGATCGGTGGCGGACAGGCCGTCGGGGATCACCAGATGATCTCGGTGAGGCTGGTGTTCAGCCCGGAGCCGATACCCATGCAGAACACCCGCTCGCCGGGCTGGATCCGATCCTGGACGCTCGCCAATGTGATGGGGACGGCGGCGGGGCCGATGTTGCCGTAGTGCGGGTAGGTGAGCGGCACCTTGGCGGTGTCGATGCCGAGCCGCGCGCACAACATCGTGGTGTGGACCTTGCTGACCTGGTGGAGGATGTACCAGTCGGCCGCGCCGTTCGCCCAGTAGGGGTCGACGATCGATTCCGACCATGCGGCTTCGGCGAGGTCGAGCCCGGCGGTGAGCAGACCGGCGGTGTCGGTGGTCATGCGGTCGAGCGACCCGACGCACAGCCGGTTGTGCTGCGTGGCGGCGCGGGCCACACCACCGACCACACGGTGGGCCTCCGGGTGGCGGTCGGTTCGGGCGAGCACCATCGCAGCCGCACCGGACCCGAGCGTCAGCGATGCGAACTCGGCGAACACGTCGGCCGTCGAGGACTCGGGATGGCGCAGACGGTCGAGCGTGCGCTGCTGGGTGTAGCGGCTGCCTTCACCGTCCACGATCAGCGCGTACTCGACCTGACCGGCATCGATCATCGTGGCCGCGATGTGCATCGCGTTCATGAACGCGAGGCAGGCGTTGCCGATGTCGAAGTTGAGGCACGAGCTCGGCAGCCCGAGCTGGTCGTGCACCGAACAGGCGACCGACGGCTCGAGGTTGTCCTTGCACACCGAGGTCGAGATCAGGACGCCGACATCGTCGACGCTGATGCCGGCTCGTTCGACGGCCGCTCGCCCGGCCATCGCGGCCGCATTGGCGAACGACACGTCCTCGGGCCACCAGCGGCGCTCCTCGATGCCGGCGACGCTGGCGAGAAGGCCCGGCCGCACCCCGTTGCGCTGATACGTCTCGGCGAGTTGCTCGTCGATCCAGTCCGACGTGATGACCGTCGGCGCTTCGATGGCGGCGATGCCGAGCACCCCGCTGTGGTGGTGCCGGAAGACGGAGTTCCCGCTCATGTGCAGCTTTTCGTCATGGGCCATTGAGGCTAACGGACCCCCATCTGGTTCGGGTCACCCGGCCTCGACGCTCACATCAACCCGCGGCGCCGCATCTCGGCGATGAGCTGGTCGTTCGACACGCGACGCAGCACCGAACCGGCCGTCAGTGGTGGAGTTGGCGCGGGAGTCCGCGGCGGAGTTCGTGACGGTGGCGGTGGACGGCTTGGCGGTGGCGCTGGTTCGGCGTTCGCCGCCTCCTCCTCCAACTGATCGATGAAGGCTTGCGCCTCGTCGCGGGTGAACTTGCCACCGGCCTGGCGTTGGGTGAACCCCATCGGGCCACGCGCGTCGCGGAAATCCGAATGACCCGCGGCTTCGAGCAGCACCAACAGCTCCTTGACCTGCCTGGCCGAGGCGGGTGAGCCCGTCGGCTGACCGAAGGCCATCAGTGCTCCGCAACGACGGCGGACCCCGGTCGTGATCGCGAGAGGTTCGAGCGCATGCCCGGATGCTCTCACAACCCCGGTGCCCCCAACCCCCTCGTTCATGTCATGCCCCGACCTCGGGACGTCCCTCGGTGCGACATGACGCGAACGATGTAGGCGCGTGCGAACCGGCCGAATCCCGCCTCAACTGCGGTCGAGAACTCAGATCGCGGTGAGGATGTTGTACTGGGCGGTGTTGCCGTCGATCGTCAACTGGACCTTGCCGAAGTTGAGCGTCACGTTCTCCGTCGGGCGCTGCTCGGTCTCACTGCCGCCGATCGAGAACGACGACACGAGCACCTCGTCGAGCCGGTACTCGATGGCCGGTTGGCCGCGGCGGCTCGTCACGGTGAGCGTCGCCCTCACGAGGTGGCGTCCGGTGACGCAGGCGGAGAACAGCTTCGGGCTGGAGCTGTCGGTGTACTTCGTGAACGACAGGTCCTGCACGTTGGCCTTGCCGGTGCCGCCGCCACCGGAGTGCACACTTCCCGAGTTCGAGACACCCCAGGAGTACGCGAGCACCTCGAACGTACCGATCAGATCGAGGTTGGCGACCATCGTCGTGCCCAGCGCTGCCTCGCGTTCGGATGCGTGCCCGCTGACCGCCGCGACGGCTGCCAAGCCGGTCGCACCCAGCAGCACTTCTCTCCGGTTGCTCCCCGTCGCGTGAGTTGCTGATGTGGTGAGTTGATGTCGGGTCATGGACGATCATCGGCGAAAAAGCCGAAACCTTGACGAACTGGGGGCCCCGCCGGGCACCCACACCTAATGTGTCCCGGTGGCATTGCATGATCCAGTACTCGTCCGCGCCGCGCCGGCCTCGCGGGCGAAGGGTGTTGCAAGCGGGCGCGAGTTCATTCTCCTCGTCACCGCGCTGATGGCCATCTCGGCGCTCGGCATCGACCTGATGCTGCCGGCGTTCCCGAAGATCCGCCATCAGTTCGGCATGCCGGCCGGTTCCACGCGGGTGGCGTGGATCGTCACCGCGTACTTCCTCGGCATGGCGGCCGGGCCGTGGCTGTACGGGCCGGCATCGGACCGGTTCGGTCGCCGCCGACCGCTGTTTGCCGGTGTCGTCCTCTACGGCGTCGCCGCGGTCACCGCCGCGGTCGCTCCGAGTTGGGGGCTGATCGTCGCCGCCCGCTTCGTGTGGGGTGTCGGTGCGTCCGGTCCGCGTTCTCTGTGCGTCGCGATGATCCGCGACCGGCATGAGGGCGACACGATGGCGCGCCTGATGTCGATGATCATGGCGGTGTTCCTCCTTGTGCCGGTCATCGCTCCCGGAGTCGGCGCCGGACTGCTGGCGATCCTTCCGTGGCGGGCTGTGTTCTGGTTCCCGGCGATCGTTGCAGTCCTGCTACTGGTGTGGGCGCGTCGACTCCCCGAGACGCTGGACGAGAGCATGCGCCGGCCGTTCACGTGGCGAGCGGTGCTGGCGGCGGGCAGGGAGGTCGTGTCGCATCGGCAGGCGATGGCGATGATGCTCGCAGTGATGTTCCTGTTCGGGATCATGACCACCTACCTCGCCGGTTCGGAGGTCATCGTCGGCGACGTCTACGGGTACGGCCCGTGGTTCCCGCTCTTCTTCGGCGCGATCGCGGTGCTGCTGGCGTTGAACTCGCTCAACAACGCCCGCCTCATCGGCCGGTTCGGTGTGATCCGACTCGTGCGTGTCGTGGCAGTCGTCGGCGTCACGGCATCGGCCGCACTGGTGGCGGTCGCGCTGGTGGGCCACGGCAAGCCGAACTTCTGGCTGTTCACGCTCATGCTGTGCATGGTGATCCCCATGGTGCAGGGTCTCTCACCCCCGGCCAACACCATCGCAATGACCCCGCTCCCCCACGTTGCCGGCACCGCCTCGGCGATCATCGCCACGGTCACCTCGGCCGGCGGCGCGGTGCTCGGCAGCGTGGCCACTGGAGCGTTCGACGGCACCGTGCGCCCGTTCGCGATCTTCATCCTCGTCTACTTCTCGATCGCCGCTTCGTTGACGTGGTGGGGCACGGTCCGCGGCACGCGTTGACCAGCGGCCCGATACGGTCGGCCCGACATCGCAGGGCGGGAGCACGCAGATGGCAGAGCACGACACGCGTTGCCGCACAGGGGCTGACCCGTAGCCCGAGTTCGGTGAAGGCGACGTTCGGCCACTCGACCGCTCAGCTGTCGGCCGTTGTGCTGTCGGCCGTTGTGCTGTCGGCCACTCAGCCGTCGGTGACGAGGTCGGCGGGGTGGGCGCGCAGGTACGTGTCGACGTCGATCGGCACGGCCGACGCGTAGCCGACCGGCAGCCGAACTGTGCCTGCCCTCGTGGTGTAGAAGACCTCCCACCCGTGGTAGCCGAGGAACGCGTGGGCGTCGGCGATCATGTTCTGCGCGTAGGCGGTGACGGCGCCGACGTAGCCGCTGTTCGGGTTGTAGGCGGTGAGTGCGCGGCGCATGTCGCCCGGCGCGCCGTGCAGCGCGAGGAACCGGGCCGCGCCGAGGATGGCATCCTGCGTGTTGGTCGGGTCGCCGGTACAACACTTCGCCCATGTGGCAGGCAGGAACTGCATCGGTCCGACCGCACCGGCCGACGACGTGCCGACCACCCGACCCATGCGCGTCTCCTGGAAGTGGATCGCGGCAAGGTACTCCCAACGCACGCCCGTGGTCGCCTGCGCCTGGTCGTAGTAGCGGCGCAGTTCATCCACCGGCAGGGGCGCGAGGATGTTCCACGCCGGCACGGTGGACGATGGCTGCGCCACGGGCTTGCCCGCGTTGTGGTCCACCTGTGCCTGGCGAGCGGCGAAGTGGAGCGTCAACGGCCCTAGGGCCACGGGGTCCACCAGGCTCAGCAGCTGTGCCTGCCACTCGGGATGCGCCAGGATCGCGCGGTACACCCGCTGCTCGCGCCGGCCGAGCTCGTCCGCCGCGTCGGGCGACAAGCCGGGCGCGAGAAGCCCTCGCTCGATCACCGACAACGTGGCGGCCAACGACGCTGGAGTGCCGGCCGATGCGGCCGTGTCGCCGCCGGTCGCCGACGTTGCGGTCGTGTCGCCGCCGGTCGCCGACGTCGCGGCCGTGTCGCCACCGGTCGCCGACGTCGCGGTCGAGTCGCCGCCGGTCGCCGACGTCGCGGTCGCCGACGTCGCGGTCGCCGATCCGCCGGTGGGGCTCGCCGTGCCCGAACACGCGGCCCCGAGCAACGCGCCCACGACGAACAGCGGGACGAACGGCGGCACCGATGATCGCATCACCACGAGTGTCGCGCGCTCGTGATCATCCGTGGGTCGACGGCGCCACCAACGATTCGCCGAGCAGGCGCAACCCGTGCAGGTCTTGCACGTCGTCGAGCAGCGGCACCTCGATGACCGGTACGTCGCCGGCGAGCGTCCGCAGCGTTCCCATCTCGCGCTCCTCGTCCGCGGCGAGTGCGGACAAGTCGCGGTGGAGGGCGAACTGGTCCGCCAGCGGTCCGGGCGGGAGGTCGGCGGGTGGCGGGGCGACGAGTGGCGCCGGAGTGGGGCTCACCAGGTTGATCACCGTTGCCTGCAGGGGGAAGCCGCCGGTCCTCAGCGCGCCCGCGAGGTGCACGGCTTCATCGATCGCTTCGGCGCGCGGGCTGGAGACGAGCACGAACGCCGTGGCGTCGCTGCGCAGGATCTGCGCCGTCTCCTTGGCGCGTTGGCGCAGGCCGACCTCCATGCCCGACAGCGACCGGAAGAACTCGACCGTGTCCTCCACCACCTTCGCGCCCGCGAGCCGACGGATCGCCCACAGGAACGTCGAGGCGCCGGCGTTGGTGATCCGGGCGAGCGATCGACCGGGCACGGTGAGGAGGCGGTAGACGGGATGGCTGAAAAACGTGACCAGCCGATCCGGCGCGGCCAGCAGATCGATTGCGTGCCGCGAGGGTGGTGTGTCGATGACGATCAGATCCCACTGGCCGCTCGTGGAGAGCTGATGGAGTCGCTCGATCGCCATGTACTCCTGCGCGCCGGCAAGCGAACCGGCGATGCTGCGGTAGATCGGGTTGGCGAGGATCGCTCGTGCCCGCTGCTCGTCGCCGGCACGCTCGATGATCAACCGGTCGAACGTCGACTCGGCGTCCAGCATCTGCGCCCACAGCGAGCCCCCGGGTGAACGAATCGCACCCACCACCTCCACCGGATCACCACCACCCGCGCCGGTGATGCCGAGCGTGTCGGCCAGGCGCTTCGCCGGGTCCACCGTCACCACGATCACCCGCCGACCTTCCTCGGCCGCCATCAACGCCAACGCAGCGGCGGTGGAGGTCTTACCCACTCCGCCCGGCCCGCACGTGACGAGCAAGGTCGCGTCGCGCACGACCGTGTCGAGCGTGGTCATCGCGAGCCCGGCCCGATCGGCTCCACAGCGAGCGCTGTCGCGAGGACATCGATGTGGGCGGGGAACAGGCGGGCCACCGGCAGACGAGGCAGGTGCACCCGCGGCAGCGCGAGCTCGGCGTCGAGCCGGGCGAACTGCGTGCGCTGCTGATCGCGTCGAACCCGTCCGAACCGGATGGCGTCGTCGAGGGCAGCGCGGCTGGCCACGGGCAGCCTCACCCCTTGCGACTTGGCCGCGGCGGCGGCCGTCATCGACAGGCCGGGCGTGTCGGGCCAGCACGCGTTGACCACCAGCGGCGCAAGGGCGAGCCCCAGTTCGACTTCCAGGTCGAGGGCGAGCTCGATGACCTCGTTGACCGGTGTCTCCTCGGGCAGGGTCACCATCAGACACTGGCTGCGGGCGTGGTCGGCCAGCAGGGCGGACACCTCGTCAGCCTGGTCGCGCACCGGGCCACTCTTCACCTCTGCCTGCAGCGCGGACGCCGAACGCAGGAACGGCGCGGCGTGGCCCGCCGGTGGGGCGTCGACGATGATCAGGTCGGCCGCCTTCTCGCGATCGAGCTCCTTGATCTTGCCCAGCACCAGCAGGTGCTCCATGCCGGGGGTGGACCCGGCGATCACGTCGAACGACGCTGCGGATGCGGCACGCCGCAGCAGCCCGCCGAAGCCCTTGAGCTCGAGGTAGTCGCCGAACGCCTGCTTGGGGGTGATGGTCCGGCCGCGGATGCGACCGGTCGTCGGGTCGAGCGGACGCAGCGGTTGCTCCTCGGGCACGAGCGGCGTGCCGCCGAGCAACGGCCCGAGCCCGGGCTTGCCGTCCACCGATATGAGCAGCACGTCGGCCCCGCCTTGGGAGGCGAGCACGGCCAGTGAGGCGGCGACGGTGCTGGTGCCGACGCCACCCTTGCCGACCACAACGAGCACCCTGGTACGCGCCAACCACGCCGGCATCGAACGGGTGGCAATCACCAGCGCAGGGTACCGGCGCTCAACCCAGGGATTCGGCGATCTACTTCAGGAGGGAGGGAACAGCTCCAGCTCCTGGCGATGCGTCGTGGACAGGGTGAGCACCACCAGCGACGCGACGGTGATGATGAAACCGACGATGGTCAAGCCGACGAAGTCGTCGCGCGCTCGGTCGCCGAGCACCAACATGCCGATGGCCGACGGCACGACGGTGACGACCGCCTGCTGGCACGCGAGCGCGACCGATGCGGCGCCACGTTGGAGGGCGCCGGCGAAGGTGACCACGCCGATCACCGCGAACGGCACGAGCGCGAGCAACAACGGATTGGTCAGCAACCGGGCCGGATGGTGGCTGTGCAAGTGGATGGCACGAGCGCACAACGCAAGGCCGCTGTCCGACAGACCGGAGACGACGCCGAGGATCGCACTCCCCCTGTTGCCCGTGAACCGGCTGGCCCACACCGCGAGCACCGCCACCGCGACGACACCGATCCAGATCGCCACGCGGAACGCCATTCCCGTGCGGAGCGCGTGCCCGTCGGCCGCCGACACGGCCAGCGCGATGAGGCCGAACGCCATGAAGATCAGCAGCATGCCCTCGAATCGGGACGGCGCGTGGCCGGTGCGGGCCCAGGTGATGAGCACGACGACACCGATGCTGCTCGCCGAGATCGACTGCACCGCGAAGAGCGGCAGTGAGTGCAGCGCAACGAGTGAGGATCCCCAGGCCACGACGCTGAGCAGCATCCCCCCGACGTACACCGGGCTGAGCGTGGCCTTGATCGCGGCCCGCTTGCCGCTCGCCCCGGAAACCGGCACTCGTTTGGCCGCCGCGTCCTCGATCACGGCGCTGACGCCGTAGAAGAGCGCCGTCGCCAAGGCGGCGAGGTACGCGATCGTCATGAACGGGCCTGCGCAGCGCACGGAGGGGTGATGTCTCGCACGACGATCTCCTCCTTGGTCGGATCCGGCGATTTCAGGTTGTGCGACCCGTCGGGTCGATCGTAGGCGCCATCATCGTACGGCCGGGGCCTCGCCCAGTACGGCCGACGACCGGTGAGCGTTCCGGAGCCTTCCGGGGCGGGCTCACGAATGGCTCATACCCGCTTGGGGACGCTCCCCGTCGCGGTCAAGACCACTCGCATCACCTTGTGCACGAAGTCCGACGTCGGCTCGAACATCAGCGGGCAGCCACCGTCGATGACCGTGATGCCGTTGTCGCGTCCGACGACCCTCGCGTCGGCGCACACGCTGCGCTCACCGCGGGAGCGATGAATCCACACCTGGCGGATGCCGAGCTCGACGCATTCCCGCATGGTTGCCTCGGCCCGGTCCGGGCGGGTAGCGATCACCACGGCGCCGACACCGCCGGGGATGTCGCGCAGGCTCGCGTAGCTGCGGTTGCCCTCGACCTGATCGGTGTTGGGGTTGACCGCGAACACGTCGTACCCGCAGGTGCGCAGTCGGTTGTAGACGGCGTTCCCACCGTGGCCCTTGGCCGTGCGCGAGACGCCGGTCACGGCAATGCGCTTGTTCGCGAGGAATGCCGCTGCGGCGTCCTTGATCGTGTCCATGTGAACCTCCTGACCAACTCGTGCCCGAGGTTCCATTGAGGACCGCCGGCACCGCGGCCGCTAGGGCCGTTCGCCCCATGCACGACCAGTGAGGCGTTCGGAGGCCGCCCACAGAGCCGCCGCTTCGGACCCGATGTCGGTGTTCACGCTGCCCGGATGGGCGAGGATCCCATGAGTTTCGCGAATCTCGCCCAGAAGTGTCGCCCAGACGACAGACAACGGCACCGTTCCAGGCGCACGATCTGTGGAGTACACAACGGAGGATCGCCGCCATGAGTTTCGTGCCGAAGTTCTCGCCATCGACGAGCGGGTTCAGGTTTCCCAATTCATGGCCGCACGTGGCCGCGTTCAAGGTGGACGTGCTCGGCCAGGCGGTCGACGTGGGGAACGCCCAGCGCGGGTTGTGCGGCGGCATGGTGTTCGCCGCGCGCGACTACTTCGAGCACGGCCCCGCGATCCCGCCCGACGATCACGCACCCGGCTCCGGTCCGCTCTACGACTTCATCGGGCGGCGACTGAAGGAGAGCTTCGACCTCCCGCTCGGCCCCACCAAGTACCTGGCGTTCATGGCGGCACCCGACGGCGACAAGGGCATTCCGCTGCTCGGTTGGCTGGTGAAGAACTGGACCCGCGGCATCGCCTGGAGGACGATCCGCGACGAGCTGCCGAAGATCCTGACCGACATCGACGCAGGACGCCTCTGCTGCCTCGGGCTCGTGTGCACATCGAGCGCGAACCCGATGGACCTCGGCAAGAACCACCAGGTGCTCGCCTATCGATACGAGCGGTTGGGGGCGGTACTCAGGATCTGGGTCTACGACCCCAACCGCCCGCTACGCGACGACGTGACGCTCGAGCTGTCGACGGCCGACCCCACCAAACCGAGCGCGATCCGATTCGTGAACGGCTCGGAGAACGTCCGCGGCTTCTTCAGGGTGAAGTACGCCCCGGCCATTCCCCCAACCGCGCCCGCGTGAACGCGGGTCTTGTCATCCGAAGCCGATTCCCACCGGGTTGGTGCCGCTGAGGATCGATTGGTAGCGGGCCTCGAGGCTGCGAACCATGTCGGGATCGGTGAAGATCCAGAACGTGCCCGCGACGACCGCATCGTGCACGAGCTCGGCAACCTTGGTCGGTTCCATGCCGGAGCGGACCTGGTCGCGGACGAAGTCGCGGATGAGCTCCTCCTCCGCTGTCGGCTCCACGTCGCGCGCCGGCGCCGCCCACTCCGGCCGGTTGCGCGTCGATTCCATGATCGCCGTGTTCACCCAGCCCGGGCACAGGCACGACACGCCGACCCCGGTGTTCTGGTTCTGCATCTGGTGGTAGAGCCCTTCGGTGATCGCCACCACCGCCCACTTGCTCGCCGAGTACGGCGAGTGCCCGGGGAAGTGACCGGCCATCGATGCCGTGTTCACGACGTGGCCCTCGCCAGCCGTGATCATGTGCGGCACGAACGCACGGTGCCCGTGGATCACACCCCACAGGTTCACCTCGAGCACCCAGCGCCAATCCTTCTCCTGCACGATCTCGCCGCCGGACTCGAACCCACCGCCGACGCCCGCGTTGTTGCACAGCACGTGGACGTGACCGAACGCATCGAGCGCCGCGTCGCGGAGCCGGTCGATGGCCGTTCCATCGGTGACGTCGGTGGGCACTCCGATCGCCTTCGCTCCGGTGGACGAGATCGCCGCCACTGCCTCGTCGAGCTTCGGGATCTCCACATCGGCAAGGACGACGTTCATGCCCGCGCGGGCAAATCGCTCGGCAAAGGCCCGACCCATGCCCGACCCGGCGCCGGTGACGACCGCAGTCTTTCCCGTCAAGTTCTCCATCGTCGGACTGTATCCCGATGCATCGTCACGACCGGTCGCTCACAGGACGGTCGCTCACAGGACGGTCGTGAACGCAGCCCGTCAGGCGGCGAGCAGCTCCAAGCTGCGCAAGCGGGCGGTGAGCTCGTAGGCGACGCACGTGATCATCAACTCGTCCGCCGTCGTCAGCCCAGCGAGCTCCACGAGGCCGGCTTCGACCATCGCCACATCGCCCACGATCCGCGCCGACGGCATCCGACGTGCAGTTGCATAGTCGCGATGCGCAACCGCTTCGACCGGTGGCGACAGCGGCAGGAAATGACCGCTGCGCCGCCACAACATGGTGAGTCGTCCGGAGGATGCATGCCACTCCGCCTCATCAGCGGTGTCGGCGGCGAGCACGTTCGCGGTCACGATCAGGTGCGGCTCGGCAAGCACCGGCGACGGCCGGAAGTTGGCGCGGTACAGCGCAGCGACCTGAATCGTGGCGCCGAGGTCGCCGCCGCCGAGGTCGAAGTGGTGGGCGAATGCGAACGGCAGGCCGAGCTGCGCCGCCAGCCGGGCGCTGTAGTCGCTGGAGCCCAGCAGGTACACGTCGGGCGCCGACGTCGGCGCAGGGGTTGCCGAGAAGCGCTGCCACAGGCCCGTCTCGGTGCGCGGGTCGCCCAGCAGTCCCATCACGTCGAGCAGGTCGCGGGGGAAGTCGTCGGCGCCGAGGTGGGTCGTGCGGCGGATGGCGGCGGCGGTGGCGTGATCCGTACCGGGCGCGCGTCCGATGCCGACGTCGATGCGTCCGGGGTGGAGCGCTTCAAGCATGGCGAAGCTCTCGGCGACGACGAGCGGCGCATGGTTCGGCAGCATCACACCACCCGAACCGACCCGGATGGTGGAGGTGTTGGACGCGAGGTGCGCGATCAGCACGGTCGGCGACGTGCACGCGACGGTCGGCATGTTGTGGTGCTCCGCCACCCAGAACCGCGCGTACCCCAACTCGTCGGCGCGCCGGGCGAGTGCGGTGGTGGTGGCCAAGGCATCCGACGACGATTGACCCTCGTTGAGGATCGAGAGGTCGAGCACCGATCGTCGCCGCGTCATGTCGCCACGCTACGGCCAAGCCCCGGCGCACGACCTGGCGAAGGAATCAATCCGGCCAGGCGTTGGGGTCCTCGATCATCTCGACCATCGCCGCGATCGTGAACACTGCGCCCGTGGGGTCGCTCAGCACCGCCATCGGGCTCATCGGCGTGTCGAACGGCGGAGCGACCACCGCGCCGCTCGTGCGGACGGAGCAACCGACGAGGCGCACTATCGTTGCTCCATGACGACGTTCGTGCTCACGGTCCTCGGCGACGACAGGCCGGGCCTCGTCGACGCCATCGCCGTCGTGGTCTCCGACCACGGCGGCAACTGGGAGCGCAGCCAGATGGCCCGCCTCGGCGGCAAGTTCGCCGGCATCGTGCAGGTCACGGTTCCGGACCGCGGGGCCGATGGGTTGCACGCCGCGCTGGTCTCGTTGGCGGACAGCGGCGGAGTGCACATCACCATCGACCGCTCGGGCATCGAACCGTCGGCGAGGGGACATCGCTTCGTGCTGACGATGGTGGGCACCGACCGGCCGGGTCTCGTGCATTCGGTATCGTCCGCGCTGGCCGCGATCGGGGCGAGCATCGAGGAGCTGAGCACGGCGACGAAGAGCGCCCCGATGTCTGGAGGCGAGATGTTCGAGGCAACGGCCACGGTCGTGCTTCCACCCTCCATCGGGGTCGAATCCGTCCGTGGTCAGCTCGAAGCTCTCGCCGACCGCCTGATGGTCGACATCGAGCTCACCGACTGACCTCGGTAGGGCCGGGCCCGATTCCGCCCCACCTCCCACACCAGGGAGCCGTTGCACTCACCACCTGAGCC
Source organism: Actinomycetota bacterium (assembly GCA_043759015.1). Classification (GTDB taxonomy): domain Bacteria; phylum Actinomycetota; class Acidimicrobiia; order Acidimicrobiales; family Ilumatobacteraceae; genus UBA668. The sequence continues at coordinate 5,102 of JAYVMH010000134.1, read as the reverse complement.
CAAGGTGCTCACGCGTGTGACACAGCGCGAAGAAATGGGCGGAACGGGCGGGGGCGGGAAGGGGCGGGCCGAGCGGCGGGGTCAGGGGAGGAAGGCAGACTCGAACGTCTCGGCGAGGCCTTGCACCATCCAGGCCACGTCGGTCGGGACCGGCTGGAGGAACGGCGCCCGAATGCTCAGCGCCTCCAGCAGATCGACGGCGCGACCGGTGAGCGTGAGGCCCGCGGGCGCGGCCCCCGTGCGAACGTGCACCGCGTCGGCGATGGCGACCGTGAACGACTCGTCGGGCTCGGTCACGCAGACAGCGAACTCGCCTCGGGCGCGCTGGCCGGCGTTCATCGCCAGCGCCGGCCCCAGCGCGGCGACGTAGCGGAGCGAGGCCACGATCTCGTCGGCGGACTCCTCCGGCGACAGACCCAGCGGCAACATGACGTCGCGCTCGTGAACCCACGAGTCCCAGAGAGCGTGGTGGACGAGCGCGCTCACACTGATGTGCCCGGGCGGCGCTTCGGCGAGCGCGGCCCAGCCGTCGTCGTCGAGCGACTCGATCGTGCTCACGAACGCCTCCACGCTGGCCGCGAATCGCTCGCACAGCTCGCCATTGGTCGTGGCCGGCGCGGCGGCGACCATCTGGGCCGGACTCGCCACGGGGTCGAACGTCGCGAGGAAGCGCGTCGGGTCACCACGCACTCCGGCGTCCATTGAGAACGCCCAGAACGGATTCGTGCCTTCCAGGTGCACCACCACATCGCGCACGCTCCAACCGGAGCAACGACTGGAGTGTGCCCACTGGTCGTCGCCGAGCGTGGCCAGCGTCGCGGCAAGGCGGCGGCGTTGGCGGATGGCGAGCGCGCCGATGTCGCTGGCTTGGCCGTCGAGCGTGATCACCGGGTCGGAGCCGTATCGCGGAGCGAGCTGCATGAGGCAACCCTTGCACGATCACCTACGGTGATGCACCGTGGAGCCCGCCCCCGGGTGGATCGAGCCGGGACCCGTCCTTCTGACCGACCGACCGACACCTCAGTGCGGCGTCGTGAGCTGCTCGGCGAGGCGCCGCCGCCATTCGACCGAGCACTTGTCGGCCTGCACGTTCACCAGCGTGGTCTGGTCGAGCGGCAGCACACCGGGCAGGAGTTGCAACATCCGTTTGTCCTCGGCGCCGATCGCGAGGTCGAAGCGGATCACCTCTTCGGCCGACACCGAGAAGTCGTCATTGCGCCAGACCACGAACGTGAAGTACGAGCTCACGTCGTCGATCGGCGTGCTCAACAACAGAAGCGTGTGGCTGAGCCCTGTGCCGTACCGGATCGTCGATCGGACGTCGAACGGGAGGTGGAAGCCCGAGCTCATCGCCCGCTCGACCACGTCGGCGGTCTGACCGCTGACGACCGTGCCCAGCCCGACGTTCTTCGCCCGGACCTCGTAGCTGTAGCCGAACCACCCGTTGTCCAGCTGATCCAGCTCGAACTTCGGTACCTGGGTGTCCTGTGCCCGACCGAACGTCGCCGTGTGCACGAAGGGGAAGTGGGTGATGTCGAGGAAGTTGTCAGTCATGCGCGTCGCCGACGTCGTCCAGACCTCGACCGGCGTGTTGATCCTGCGGAACGCCGGGTCGTCGTCCTCGGTGATGACCGGCAGATCGCCGTGTGGTGTACCGAGGCACACCCACACGAGCCCGTACTTCTCGGCACAGTGATGCGTGGAGAGGTGTGCTCGAGGCGGCGGCGGCACCCCCGGTGTGGCGGAGGGCACCGAGAGGCAGTGACCGCCTTCGCCGAACACCCAACCGTGGTACGGGCACGTGAGACAGCCACGGTCCACGCTGCCGGCCGAGAGTGGAGCTTCGCGGTGCGGACACCGATCCGGTGCCGCGACGACGGAGCCGTCGGCGGCGCGGTAGAGAACGACGCTCTGTGCCAACAACGTGACCGCGACGGGTGCCGCCGCGAGGTCCACAGCCCGAGCCACCGCGAACCATGAGTTGCGGAGGTACTCGCTGGAGCACAGCACCGCCGTGTTCGATCGGACTTCGGCAGAGCCTGGCATGGACATCGTTGACGACCCTCTCTCGGTAACGGCCCGCTCGGTAACGGCCCGCTCGGTAACGGCCCTCTGGTGAACGGCCCTCTGGTGAACGGCGTACGGATCGTATCCCGTCGCGAGGTTTGGTCAGACCATCAGTCCATCTTTGGTACGGTCGGGCGTTCGCTGATGCCGAGAGTCAGTGGATCTACTATGGTCTGACCATCAGTCCAAGTGGAAGCCTTAGGGGAGGAAATCCATGACCAAGCTCCATCAGTTCATCGCGTTCACGGCGATCGCGTCGATCGTTGCGGCATCGTGCGGTAGCGACAGCAAGTCCGCGACCACCAACGCGCCCACCACCAGCGCCGCTCCGGCCGCCACGGCGACGACGACACCCGATACGACGCCCAAGGAGAGCCCGCTCGACGTGAACCACGACGGCAAGGTCGTGTTCGGCATCGCGGCCGCCGGTCCGGCCGACGACGGCGCCTACTACCAGGCCGTCGTCGACGCCGCCAAAGAGCTGTCCACCCAGAACGGCTTCGCCAAACCGATCGTGGTCGACAACATCAAGGCAGCCGACGCCGCCACGGCGATGGGCGACCTCGCTCAGCAGGGCGTCGACGTGATCATCGTGGGTGCCTCCGAGATCGCCGAACCGCTTCCCAAGCTCATCGCGCAGTACCCCGACATCTTCTGGTACTGCAACTGCGGCGCCGGCTTCCCGGCCAACCCCGGCCTGGCGCAGAGCACCGACGACGGCGGCGAGATCAGCTACACCGCGGGTTACGCCACCGGCATCAAGCTGAAGGAGAAGAGTGGCACGAGCTCGGTCTTCATCGGATGCTGCGACCTCGGCTTCGAGAAGCAGTCGTACATGGCGTTCGAGCTCGGCCTGAAGGCGATCGACCCGTCGTTCACGATGACGTACGTCCCGACCGGCGCCTTCCCGTTCGACTTCGACAATACGGCCAACGCGACCGCCGCACTGCAAACGGCCATCGACAACGGCGCCGATGCCGTGTACCCGTACCTGGGTGGAGCACACCGACCAGTCGTCCAGGCAGCCAACGCGGCCGGCCTCATCACCATGAGCGCCGGTTCGTCGAAGGTGTGTGAGCCGACGGAGAAGTTGCACTACGACATCGCCGTCAAGTTCGATGGTGGCGACTACGTGCGCGCGGTGATGAAGCTGATCATCGCCGGCACGTTCAAGGAAGGCGACATCAAGAAGTTCAAGGTCGGTGTCGACCCCGAGCCCGGTGCCGTGATCTGCAACGCCACCGCAGACGAGCAGGCCAAGATGGACGACATCTACAAGCGGATCGCGGCTGGTGAGTTCGCCGGCCCGCTCGGAGCGATCGCAGGCAAGGCCTTCGCGGGCGGCTGAACTCGTCACGTGGCAGCTTCTGGAGAAGTCGACGCGGGCGGAGGGCTCAGCCCTCCGCCCGCAGTCGAGTTGATCGACATCACCAAGTTCTACGGCCAGGTTGCCGCGTGCGATCACGTCGATCTCACGCTCCACCGCGGTCGCATCCACGGCATCCTCGGCGAGAACGGTGCCGGCAAGTCCACCCTCATGAAGGTGCTCATCGGCCTCGTCATCCCCGACGGTGGGCGGGTCCGGCTGCACGGCAACGACGTGCAGATCAACGACCCGATCGACGCTGCCAAGCACGGCATCGGCATGGTGCACCAACACTTCTCGCTGGTCGAGGCGCTCACCGTGTGGGAGAACGTCGCACTCGGTGACATCGGGCGGATGGACCGGCGGAGGGTGCGCGAGCGCGTCGCGGAGATCAGCGAGCAGTACGGGTTGGAGATCGACGCCGACGCGCGCATCGCTGACCTCACCGCGGGAATGCGCCAACGCGTCGAGATCATCAAGTGCCTGCGCCGCGATCCGGAGGTGCTGATCTTCGACGAGCCGACCTCGGTGTTGGCTCCGTCGGAGGCCGCGTTCTTGTTCGAGGCGTTGCGTCGCGTCGTGGGTGACTTCGGCAAGGCCGTCGCGCTGGTCAGTCACAAGTTGGGCGAGATCCTCACCGCCACCGACGACCTGACGATCATGCGCGACGGCAAGGTGCAGGAGTCTCGCCCCACCGCGGGCAGCGACGCGCAGGCCCTCGCTCGCGCGATGGTCGGACGCGAGGTGAAGCTGCGCGGCGCATCGGCCCCCGAGGAACACGGCCACGAGCCGGCGCCGGAGGCGCTCGATCACACCGGCGAGGTCCCACTGCTGCGCATCACCGATGCATCGGTCGCGGCCCACGACGGTCGAGCGCTGCTCGATCACCTCTCGCTCGAGGTGTACGCCGGCGAGATCGTCGGCGTCGCCGGTGTGGAGGGCAACGGCCAGCGGGCGCTCGGCGACGTGCTGTCCAGCCTCCTCGGCCTCGATACCGGGGTCGTGGAGGTCGACGGAAGGCCCGTAGCCACCGGCGTGGCCGGGGTGCTGTCCGCCGCCGGGGTCGCGGTGATCCCCGAGGACCGGCATGCGTCGGGTTGCGTGCTCGACTTCTCCGTCGCGGAGAACTTCTTCATCGCCGAGCCGAGTCGCGTGTCGCGATTCGGCGTGATGGACCGCCGGCAGATGCGCACGTTGGCCGCCAAGCTCATCGACCAGTTCTCGATCACCTGCACCGGGCCCGACGCCCCGATGTGGTCGCTCTCCGGTGGCAACCAGCAGCGTGTGGTGATGGCACGCGAGCTCTCCCACGACCCGAAGGTCCTCGTCGCCGCGCAACCGACCAGAGGGCTCGACGTCGGGGCGATCGAATACATGTCCGAGCAGTTGCGCAACGCGGCGCGGTCCGGCGTCGGGGTGCTCCTCATCTCCACCGAGCTCGAGGAAGTGATCGATCTCTCCGACCGACTCATCGTCATCTCCAAAGGGCGCATCGTCGGCGAGATGTCCTCGGCCGACATCGACCTCACGCGACTTGGCCTGCTGATGACCGGAACGGTGGACGCGGGATGAGCGACATCGGCACCACCGCCATCGACGACGAACCGGAAGAGATCGCCGCCTCCGCCCGCCTTCGATCGCGCTTCGGTGCAACCAGCGAGGTCGTCAC
>JAYVMH010000133.1:0-3743 GCA_043759015.1 Actinomycetota bacterium | reverse complement strand
GCCGACGCGGGGAGCGAGCCCGAGCATCATCTGGATGACCGGCGCATAGGCGAGGTTCTCCCCATAGGCAAAGCGTCCGCCGTGGGCGGCCGCGGTGTCGACGATGCGATCCGCCTCGTACATCGTTCGGCACATCGGCTTCTCCAACAGCACGGCCGCGCCGGCGTTGACCATCCGGATCGCATCGGCCATGTGACGGTTCGGAGGGGTCGACACCACGACGATGTCGGCGTCCTCCGGCAGGGCTTCGTAGGTGGTTGCGCGCGAGTCGAACATCGACGCGACCTTCTCGGCGCGCGCGCTCGTGCGAGATGCAACGCCGGTCAGCTCGTAACCGAGGAACTTCACCGACGCCGCGTGCACCATCGAGATCATTCCGGCACCGTGCAGGGCGACTTTCGTCATGTGCCCGCCAGCGCAGCGACGACGGGTGCGAACGAGTCGACGTCGCCCTGGCCGACGATGAAGTAGGAGAAGCCCCACCGCTCGCGGTGCGCCTGGATCCGTTCGATCAACTCGTTGGGCTCGCCGACGAGTGCGAACGGTGAATCGACGAGGAACTCCTCGGTCACGTTGATCGCCTTCGCCAGGTTCGCGCGCGCCTTCGCGCCGTCGGGTCGGACGTTGACGAGGAAGGATCGGATGTTCAGCTCGATCTCGCCGATGCGGTCGCCGGCTGCGGAGCGGACGATCGCGATCTTCTCATCGACCGATTCGGGGGACATTGACAGGAACGCATCCGCATTGACGACCCCGGCCCGCATGTTCGGGTTGATCCCCACGATGTCGGCCTCGCGTGCTGCGATGCCGAGCACGCGCCTGCCGCCGCCGCCGATCAGCACGGGTGGCTTCGCCTGTACGGGCTTGGGGAGACCGTCGTAATCGGTGATCCTGTAGTGGAGGCCTTCGAATGAGAACGCACCGGGCTGCATCGCTCTGTTGATGATGTGCAAACCCTCGACGAACCGGTCGATCCGCACGCCCGGGCTGTCGTAGGGCATTCCCGCCTGGTCGTAGTCGGATTTCATCCATCCCGCTCCGAGCCCGATCTCGAGGCGGCCATCGCTCAGCACGTCCATCGTGGCGAGCTCTTTCGCCAACACCACCGGGTGCTTGTAGTCGTTGTCGTACACGAGCGCGCACGTCCGCAACGTGGTGGTTGCATCGAGTGCGGCCATCATCGCCGGCACGGGCGCGAGCTGGGCGCCGAAGTGATCCGGCATCGAGAGCACGCTGTAGCCGCTGGCCTCGGTCCTCTGCGCGAGCGACACCCACTCGGCGCGGGTGGCTGCAGCAGAGGCTTGGATGCCGAACCGGAACGGGCGCTGCGAGGTCATGGCCTCGCACGGTACAACGTGGACGGTCGAGAGGTGATGCCTGTACGGGTCGACTCGCAACTAGCGTGAAACCCGAAGTGCATCGCTTTGCCTGGCCTCTCCGATTTGTCGCGATCGTCGCGGCGGGCGCCCTCCTGCTGACGGGCGTGGTACTGGGCGTCGCGCCACGGTTGTGGGGGATTGCGAACGCCCACGAAGAAGTCCCCGTGGCCCTGCCCGACTTCCAGCCACTGTCGCAACGTACGTTGGTCTACGACCGTGGCAACAACGTGATCGCCGTGTTCGAGCGGGAGAACAGCCAGCCGGTGCTGCTCTCGCAGGTGCCCAAGGACGTGGTCGACTCGCTCCTCGCCGTCGAGGACACCGAGTACTACCACCATCACGGTGTGAACGTCCGCGGCTTCTTCCGTGCGCTGCTGTCGAACTTCGCCAGCGACGCACCCACGCAGGGCGCCAGCACGATCACGCAGCAGGTGGTGAAGAACGAGTTCCTCGCCGGGCTGCCTCGCGACGGTCGGTACAAGGCGTTGCAGGCGCACTACGCGACGATGCTCGAGAAGAACAAGACGAAGGATCAGATCCTCGAGCGCTATCTGAACACCGTGTTCTTCGGTAACAACGCGTACGGTCTCGCCGCCGCCGCCGAGGTCTACTTCGGCAAGTCGGTGGAACAGCTCACGCTCGTCGAGGGTGCCTTCCTCGCGGGGCTTGTCCGTTCGCCTTCGGGGTACGACCCGATCCGCAACCCCGAGCCGTCCCGCCGGCGATTCCAACAGGTGACCGAGCGCCTTTCAGCCGTCGGCCTCTTGCCCAAGGACCAAGCCGAGTACCTCGCGACGAACTGGCCGCTGCCAGAGCGCATTCGTCAGCTGGCGTCGTTCAGCACGAAGCCGACCTACTACACGATCGCGCTGCGCGATTACCTGCTCACCAAGTCCAACATCCTCGGCGCCACCGAGCAGGAGCGGGCGAACCTGCTGTACCGCGGCGGGTTGAAGATCTACACCACGATCGATCCGTCGTTGCAGACCTTTGCCGAGCAGGCGCGTAACAAGCTGCCCGACACCGGTGGCAGGTTCGATGCCGCGCTGCTCTCACTCGACACCGCGAGCGGTGCCATTCGGGCGATGGTCGGTGGCCGAGGGCTCCGGCCCGACGTGCCCGGCGGTGAGGTGAACATGACGCTGGTGCCGCGCCAGACCGGATCGAGCATCAAGGCGTTCATCCTCGCCGCGGCGTACGAGGCTGGTGCGCAGCCCACCGACATCATCAACGGGCCGCCACCGTGCAACGTGCCCGACTTCACGAAAGGCAAGCCGACCACCAAGATCGTTACCGGTGGGTACGGGGAGGTGGGTCCGCTCAACGGGAAGAACACGTGGTTCTCGACCGACTGCGGCTTCGTGCGCCTCAGCGAATCCGTCGGCCTGCATCGTGTGGTCGACTCCGTCTACCGGTTCGCCCATTCCGTGTACTTCTTCCAGGGCCAGTCGCCCAAGGCCCGCGAACCGTTCCTCCCACTGCCGTTGACCGCGACCGGCAACAACGCGATGGCCCCGATCGACATGGCGGCGGGCATGCAGACGATCCTCAACAGTGGGCTCCACCACGATCCGTACTTCGTCGAGTCGATCGATGCAGCTGACGGCACACGCTTCTACAGCCACCAGGATCCGGGCGTGCAGGCAATGGATCAGATCCCGGCGCTGAACACGGTGGCGACACTGAAGGGCGTGATCCGGGCCGGCACAGGTGCCCGCAACCTGAAGAACTTCCCCCGGCCGGCAGCGGGCAAGACCGGTACCCAGTTCGAGAACACCAACGCCTGGTTCGTCGGCGGCACGCCCCAGATCACCACCGCCGTGTGGGTGGGGGACCCCAACGGCTACACGCCCATGGTCAACGTCCCCGAGTTCGTGAGGGACTCCGGGCGCAAGACGATCCAGGGCGCCGACTATCCGTCCAAGATCTGGGGCGACTACATGATCAACGCCCACCTCAACCTCCCGGTGGTCGACTGGCCGGCCGTGTCCAGACCGACGCGCGGTCCGGCGCGGATCTACGTACCCGGCGAGGAGTGCATCGCCCGCCTCGTCAGCGGCACGCTGCCACCGCAGGTGGGCGTGAGCTCCACCCAACCAACCGCCACCACGCTGCCGGGTGTGACCACGACCCCGTCGACGTTCCCGCCCGCCGTCGTCGCTCAGGTGCCGAGTGGCACCCTCGTGCCCAAGAACGTGCTGGACCCGCGGGCACCCATGCCGTCGGTGGATCTGCAGACCTTGGTGTACCCGTGTCTGAAGCCACCGCCCGGCGTTGTGCTACAGAGTTAGCTCACATGGACGCTGCCGCACTGCTCTCGCTGCAAGAGATCGATTCCGCCCTCACCGTGATCGCCAATCGGCG
>JAYVMH010000132.1:0-3748 GCA_043759015.1 Actinomycetota bacterium | reverse complement strand
AAGCGCTGCGGGTGGTGGACGGTGCCGAAGGTGATCGGTTGCGCGCGCTCGAGGGCCCTGTGCGGGAGGCACTGGAGCCGTTGCGTGCCGATCGGATGCTTGCCGCCCACCGCGTCCACGGCGATCTCCACGCCGGCCAGTTCCTCCGCGCCGGCTACCTGCTGCTGATCACCGACTTCGACGGCAACCCGTTGGCCGATCCCGCGGACCGGCGGTTGCCGCAGAGTCCGCTGTGCGATGTCGCGTCGCTGCTCCAATCCATCGACCACGTCGGACGCATCGTGGTGAAGCGCCGCCATCCCGAACGAGCGGCACAGGTCGATCAGTTCATCGGCAGCGCGACCGCCGCCGCGTTGCAGGCCTACGTGCGCCACCACGCCGTCGATCACGATGTGCTGCACGCGCTGTGCGTCGCCCAGGAGTTGCACGAGTACTGCTATGCCGCGGTGCATTTGCCGCACTGGCGGTACGTGCCCGACGCGGCGCTGCCCGCGATACTGACTCGGCGATGATCCCCGATCTGTTCCTGCGCGACCTGGAGTCCAAGCCCGTGTGGCTACGCGCGCTCGCCGAGCGGCTGGCGACCACCGAGTGGCCGGTCCGGCCGGGCCAGCGCCTGCTGCTGACCGGGATGGGCTCGTCGTGGTTCGCAGCCGATGTGGCGGCGCGCCGGTTCCGCCGCGTTGGGGTTCACGCAGTGGCGGACCTCGCCTCGGTGGAGGCCTCCTTGCCGCCGCAGGCCGACCTCGCCGTCGTGGGCATCAGCGCGTCCGGGGGGAGCACCGAGACGCTCCAGATGCTCACGAGTCACCGTGGCGTCAGCACGACGATCGCGCTCACCAACACCGAAGTCGACCTGCCCGCGGACCACAGGTTGCTCATGCACGCCGGCCCCGAGGACGGCGGAGTCGCGTGCCGGTCGTACCTTCACACGATCGTGATGTTGTTGCAGTTGGAACAACAGCTCACCGGCTCGTTGCCCGACCTTGCGCCGCGGGTGCTCGCCGCGGCCGACGCGGTCGAGCATCTCCTCGCCACCCGCGACGAATGGCTGCCACGGGTGGAAGCAGTGCTGAACGGACCGAACGGGTCGTGGCTGCTCGCCCCGGCCGAGCGCCTGGGGAGTGCGCTCCAGGGCGCCCTCATGTTGCGTGAAGGCCCCCGTGTGCCGGCCGATGGTTGCGAGACGGGCGACTGGTGCCACGTCGACGTGTACCTCACCAGATCGCTCGACTACCGTGCCCTGCTCTTCGCCGGCTCTCGCTTCGACGCGTCGGCCGCGAAGTGGATGCGCGAGCGGGGCAGCAGGTACGTCGTGGTCGGGCAAACCTCCGAGGCGGCCGCGGGTGCCGAGGTCGTCATCGAGTTCCCGCACGACCACGATCCACTCGTCGCACTGCTCGTGGAAGTGCTCGTGCCGGAACTGCTGGCGGCCGGGTGGTGGATCGGTCGGTAGCGTCCAGCGGGTGAACTACGCCTTCGATCGATTCCTGCGTCACGACGAACTGACAACCTGGCTGCACGAAACGGCAGCGGCCCACCCGAGTCTGATGAGCGTCGAGGCCTACGGTCGATCGTTCGAAGGGCGCGAGCTGTGGCTGGCCACGATCACCGATTCGGCCACCGGCGCGCACGACACCAAGCCCGCCCACTGGGTGGATGCCAACATCCACTCCGTCGAGGTCACGGGCGGCGTGGCGGCGCTGTACCTGATCCAGCATCTCGTCGCCGGCCACGGAACGGACGCGGCGGTGACCGAGGCCCTGCGCACACGCACGTTCTACGTCGTGCCGCGGGTGAACCCCGACGGTGTCGAGTGGACACTGGCGGACTCGCCCCAGTTCCGCCGCAGCAGCGTGCGACCCTGGCCATGGCGCGACGCCCACCGGGCTCCGGGGCTGCACGAGGCGGACATCGACGGCAACGGCGAGCTGCTTTCGATGCGCATCGCCGACCCCACCGGGGGGTGGACGGTGTCGGCGCAGGAGCCGCGCCTGATGGTGCGCGTGCCACCCGAGGGTGCCCCGGCCGGCGCGACGCGCTACCGGATGCTCTACGAAGGCACGATCGCCGAGCCGGACGGGTTCACCATCCCACTGCCCAACCCGCCCCAGGCGTTGGACATGAATCGCAACTTCCCCGCCGGCTGGGGCACGAACGTGCCCGGGAGCGGAGATCACCCGTTGAGCGAGCCGGAGATCGATTCGCTCGTGCGAACCATCACCGCGCGCCCCAACATCTGCGGCTACAACGCGTTCCACACATCGGGCGGGGTGCTCCTGCGCCCGAGCAGCACGAAGGCCGACAAGCAACTGCCGCCGCTCGACGTGTGGACGTGGACACAGCTGGGCGAACGCGGTCACGCACTGACGGGCTACACCGTTCACTCGGTGTTCGAGGACTTCACGTTCGACAAGCGCGAGACGATGAGTGGCGCCGCCGACGACTGGGCCTACGAGCACCTCGGTGTGTTCGGCTGGACGACGGAGTTCTGGGACGTGATCCAGACGGTCACCGGCACCAAGCCCAGCACCCACATCTGGTACACAGGCCCCACCGAGGCCGAAGAACTGGCCGTCTATCGATGGACGGTCGAGCATCATCCCGACCTCTACCGCGACTGGATGCCGTTCGATCACCCGCAGCTCGGCCCCGTCGAGATCGGCGGCTGGAACGAGTTGTTCCTCTGGACCAACGCGCCCGCCGATCGGCTCCTGGACGAGGTGCGGCCGCACGCCGAGTTCGCGGTGCTGCAGGCGATGTGGTCCCCCCGCCTCGAGGTGCTGCACACGGCCACCGCACACCTCGGCGGCGACGCGTGGCGGGTGGACGTCGGCATCGTCAACTCGGGCTTCCTGCCGACCTACATCACCCAGTGGGCGAAGCAGAACAAACTCGTGCTCCCCCTTACCGCCGAGCTGTCCGGCGCCACGGTGGTGGACGGCGCGCCGCGCCGCGAGCTCGGGCAGCTCGGTGGTCGGCTGGACCACCGCTTCCACTACGGGCGCAACGACGGGTCACCCGAGCGGGTGCTGGCGAGTTGGGTCGTGCAGGCGCCGCCGGGAACTGCGGTGCACGTGCAGGTGCGCCACCAGCGCGCCGGCACGGTAGAGCTCGACCTCACATTGGGGTGACGGATGCGGGAACGGCGGCCCGCTTCGTCGGGTTCATGGGCACCGGCGCCGGCGGTAGCACAACGCACGCGTCCAGACCCGACCGGTCGGTGCGGTTCCGCAGCACGGCGTGGCCACCGCTGAGCTGGGCGAGGTGTTCGACGATCGCCAGTCCGATGCCGGAGCCTCCGTGCGGCGCATCGGGCGCTCGCCAGAACCGGTCGAACGCGTGCTCCAAGTGCTCGGGGCGCATTCCCGGGCCCTCATCGATGACGTGGATGCCGACGGCGTCGTGGTACGCGGTCGCGACGATGCTGATCGTGTCGCCCTCGTTGGCGACGCCGAGCGCGTTGTCGACGTAGTTGTCGATGATCTGCTCGATGGCGTTCGGCACGGCGCTGACCATCAACGTCGCCGGAGCGCTGGTGGCGAGGTGCACGCCCCGCTCGGAGGCGAACGGTTCCCACACGTCGGCACGGTCGCGCACGAGGGCGGACACGTCGAGCACCTCGGTGTCCGGATGGGACCCCTCGGACCGGGCGATCATCAGCAGTCCTTCGACCAGTCGCTGCAGTCGTTCGGTCTCCGCACTGGCCGCTTCGATCCGCTCCCGCGCCCCGGCCGGGTCGTCGTCC
>JAYVMH010000131.1:0-8219 GCA_043759015.1 Actinomycetota bacterium | reverse complement strand
GCTGCGTCGATCGATCGGCTGCATCACGCGCTCGCAGCGAACGCCCGCGCCGTCGTCGCGGTCGCGGTCACTGATCGAATCGAGCCGCTGTGCGCCGTCTGGCGCCCCGGCGCGCAGGCGGACCTGCAGGCGATGTTCGACGGTGGAGAACGCCGGCTGCATGCCGCGCTGGCCGCGTTGCCCGTGGTCACGGTACCCGTTTCATCACGCGAGGTCAGCAACGTCAACGCTCCCGCGGATCTGCCCGACTAGGCTGACGCTTCATGTCGATTCGCGAGGTCAATGTCGCCGAGCTCGAGGCCGCGCTGCATGCCGGGGCTCGGGTGGTGGATGTTCGCGAGACCGATGAGTACCTCTCCGGCCACGTACCGGGTGCGGTGCACGTTGCCCTCGGCACCGTTGCCGATCACGTCGACAAGTTCCGTGGCGACACGCCGGTGTACGTCGTGTGCCGCAGCGGTGCCCGCAGCATGCGTGCGTGCGAGTACCTCGCCGGGCTGGGCATCGAAGCGGCGAACGTCGCAGGGGGCACGCTCGACTGGGTGGCGAACGGCCGTCAGGTCGTTCTCGGAAGTATGCCTACGTGACACATCGGTGGATCGACTCCACGGTCGAGTTGGAGGAGTTCGTCGACCGCACGCTGGCAGAGCCGCGGTACGCACTGGACACCGAGTTCCACCGGGAACGCACGTACTTCCCGAAGCTGGCGCTGGTGCAGATCGCCGCAGGGGACGACATCGTGCTCATCGATCCGCTGGCGTGCGACCTCACGCCGCTGCGCACCCTCTTCGACAGCGACTGCCTGGCGGTGCTGCACGCCGCGCAGCAGGACCTGGACGTACTCACGCACGCGGTCGGCGCCGTGCCCAGGCGGATGTACGACACACAGCTCGCCGCCGGTTTCCTGGGCTACAGCACGCCATCGTTGGTCTCGTTGCTGCAGAGCGAGCTGAAGGTGTCGGCGGCCAAGGGCGACCGACTCACCGACTGGCTGCATCGTCCGCTCACCTCGGACCAGTGCGAGTACGCGGCGAGCGACGTGGCGTACCTGTTCGCGCTGCAGGACGTGCTGGACGAGAAGCTCGCGGCGGACGGGCGCACCGCGTGGGCCTTCGACGCCTGCCTGGAGCTGCTCGCTCGCCCGGTGAGTGGCACCGACCCGGACTCCGCGTGGACCCGGCTCAAGGACGTACGGATCCTGAAGCCACGCGCACGCGGCGTCGCCCGCGCCGTCGCGGCATGGCGCGAGCGCCGTGCGATGTCGATCGATGCACCCGTGCGCCAAGTTCTCCCCGACCTCGCGATCCTCGGCATCGCGCAGAAGCAACCGCGCACGTTGGAGGAGCTCGCCCAGGCGCGCGGTGTCGACGACCGACACACGCGCGGAGCCATCGGCAAGGAGCTGCTGGCGGTCGTGGCCGCCGGACAGATGCTCGATGCGAACCTGCCTTCGCCCGACGGCGAAGACCTCGACCGCAGCATGCGGCCGGCCGTCGCGCTCGTGTCCGCGTGGGTCAGCGAGATCGCCCGCCAGTCGCACATCGACACCGCGCTCCTCGCGACGCGCAACGATCTCGTCTCGTTCCTGAGGGGCGACGCCGAGGCAAGGCTGGCGAGCGGGTGGCGACACGACCTACTGGGCGATGGCATCCGTCGTCTCGTGGCGGGCAAGGCGGCCCTCACCTTCGACGGTCGCGGTGGCCTGAACCTGATCGACGTCCCCGACTGATTCTCCTTCACGTCATGGCCGACAACTGGGAGTCCGGCGGTAGGCGAATGACATGAACGGGGAAATGGCGGGCAGAACCGACTCGGGCTCAGTCGCCGGCGACCCAGACGTGTTCGAGCTCCAGCTCGGGGGAGAGGGCGACCAGGTCGGCACGGCAGCCGACGGCGATGTCGCCGCGGTCCGCCAGTGCGAGGAGCCTGGCGGGGTTGCGTGCGGCGGCCCACAACGCGTGCGCGACGTCGACGCCGGCGGCCACGCAGTGGCGGATCGCCGCGTCCATCGTGATCGCACTGCCTGCCAGCGTGCCGTCCGCGAGGCGGGGAGCACCGTCGCGGAGCTCCACCCCGATACCGCCGACGTGTCGTGCGCGCCAGGCCACCGAGTCCGTCACCAACACCATGCGTTCGTGCCCGAGTGCCTGTGCCGCCAAGCGGATCACGCGCGGATGCACATGGACGCCATCGGCGATGAGCGACGCGCTCACCCGCGGATCGGTGATCGCGAACGCGGCGAGGCCCGGTGCGCGGTGATGCACGCCGCTCATGCCGTTGAACAGGTGGGTGGCGAGGCGGGCACCCGCGTCGACCACTGCGTCGAACTCGTTCTCGTTGGGCTGGGAATGTCCCACGGACACCACACGCCCGTCAGCGACCAACCGTCGCGTCGCCTCGACGGCGAGCGCTTGCTCCGCCGCGAGCGTCACCATTGCAACGTGGGCCGGCAACGCCGCCAACCAGCCGAGGTCGATCGGGATGATCTGGTCGACAGGGTGTGCGCCGGGAGACCGCCCGAGGAACGGACCTTCCAGGTGAGCGCCCGCGATGTGCGGTCGGCGCGCCGTCGGGCGGGCCATTGCGGCGGCGATCCGCTGCAGCGGTCGCTCGAAGCGGGCGAGCGGCATGGTGACCAGCGTCGGGCACCAGGTGGTCACCCCTTGGGCAAGGAGCAGATCGTCCAGTCGGGCCCAGTCGTCCCCGTCGGCGGTGGCGACGTCGACATCGTCGATGCCGTTGACCTGGAGGTCGACGAACCCCGGGACGAGCCACCGTTCGCTGGTCGGCCGATCGAGCGCCTCCAACCGGGTGATGGTGCCGCCGTCGACATGCACCCGCGTCGGCCCCAACCACCTCTCGGCGGTGAGCACCCTCGCAGCATCGACGGACGACATCCCCCCACGTTCTCATACACAGGCTCATAAGCTGGCCTGGTATGGGCGATCACGGTTCGGGGCAAGTCTCGACTCGGGATCTGATCATCTCGGAGGCGCTGCACTGCTTCGCCGAGTCCGGATACGACGGCACGTCGCTCAACGACATCGCCGCCGGCGTCGGGATCCGGCGGCCCAGCCTCCTCCACCACTTCCCTTCGAAGGAGGCCCTGTACGGCGAGGTGTTCGAGAAGTTGCTCAGCGACTGGTTCGAGCGCCTGAACGTGATGGTCACCGCGCCCGAAGTCGGCTGGCGGAAGATGGAACTGGTGATCGAAGCCGGGTTCGACTTCTTCGCCGACAACCCCGACTACGTCCGCCTCATGCGCCGCGAGGCGTTGGACGGAGCCGCTCACCTCGGCATCGATCTGGCGGCGGTGTTGCGGCCCATGTTCGACCGCGCCGTGGGCTTCTTCCAGCGGGAGATGGACGCCGGCGTGTTCCGGCGCCACGACCCCGTCGAGCTGCTGCTGTCCGGTTACGGCGCGCTGCTGACGTACTTCAGCGACGCCGTGTTCTTGAACGGCCTGCTCGACGGTGATGCGTTGTCGAAGGAGGCGCTGTTGCGTCGACGCACGCACATCACCGAGTTCTTCGTCGCCGCGCTCACCCCGTGAGCCGTGGAGCCGCGCGGCTACGTTCGCCCGCATGAGCCGCGCCCACCAGTTCAAGCCGCTGCCGGACGTGCTCACGTACAACCTGGCACCCCGCGCCACTGAGGGTTGACTACCGTTGCGCCGATGACCACTACCGGAACGACGCTCTCCGAAGCCGCCTCGAAGGCGTTGCTGCGCCAGTTCGGTGTACCGATGGCGGCCGAACGGGAGGTCCTGACCGCCGACGATGCAGCCATCGCGGCAGGCGAGCTGGGCTTTCCTGTCGTGGTCAAGCTGTGCGGCCACTCGATCGCCCACAAGACCGAGCGCGAACTCGTCAAGCTCCGGCTCGCCGACGCTCATGCCGTCGTCGACGCTGCAACGGAGCTCCTCGGCAAGGCGACCGCCGCGGACGGTGACGTGTCGTTGCTGGTGGCCCCGATGGTCAGTGGCAACCGCGAGTTGATCGCCGGTGTCGTACGCGATCCGCAGTTCGGCGCGAACGTGATGCTCGGCGTCGGCGGCGTGCTCGCCGAGGCGGTCGCCGATGTCGTGTTCCGGCCGGTACCGATCACCGAGGTCGACGCGTACGAGATGATCGACGGTTTGGCAACGCAGAAGTTGCTCGGTGCGTTCCGCGGCGAGGCAGCCGTCGATGCTCCGGCGCTCGCCGCCGTGCTGATGGGGCTGTCCGCGCTCGCTGCGGCGCTGCCCGACGTTGTCAGCGTGGACGTGAATCCGCTCATCATCGGACGCGACGGTCAGCCGGTCGCCGTCGATGCACTCGTCGAGTTGGGCGACGCGGCCATCCCGCTGGCGCGCGTGCGGGCGCGGCCCACCGACGCCCAGTTCCGTGCCCTGTTCGAGCCGCGTGGTGTGCTGATCACCGGCGCCAGCACGCACCCCGGCAAGTTCGGCTTCGTCAGTCTCCACAACCTGCTCGCCAACGGCTACTCCGGTGTGGTGCACGGTACGAACCTGCATGGCGAAGAGGTGCTCGGCGTGCGCACGGTCGCCGACATCGACCAGCTGCCGGCGGGGGAGATCGACCTGGTGTTCGTGTGCACGCCGGCGAGTGCGAACCCGGATCTTCTCCGGGCGTGTGCGAGCAAGGGCGTGAAGGCTGCGTTCCTCACCAGCGCGGGCTACGGCGAAGCCGGTGAGGAGGGTCGCCGAGCTGAGGCCGAGCTGGTCGCGCTCGCCGACGAGCTGGGCATCCTGCTGGCCGGCCCGAACGGGCAGGGCGTCGTCAGCACGCCTGTCAACCTGTGCGCGCAGATCGTGGCCCCGTATCCGCCTGCCGGTTGCATCGCCGTCGCCAGTCAGAGCGGCAACTTCGTGAGCAGCTTCCTCAACTACGCGCGCCAGACAGGGGTGGGCATCAGCCGGGCGGTGTCGGCCGGCAACGCGGCCGCGGTCACGCCTGCCGACTACCTCGACTGGTACGCCGAAGATCCGGCGACCGCCGTGTCGCTCGCCTACGTGGAGGGCATCGTGGACGGGCGTGGTCTGCTCGACCGGTTCGCGTCCGTCGTGGAACGCAAGCCGTTGGTGGTCGTCAAGGGTGGCGCCACGGCGAACGGCGCTCGCGCCGCTGCCAGCCACACCGGGGCGCTTGCCGCCGACGACAAGGTGTTCGACGGCGCCTGTCGCCAGGCCGGTGTCACGCGCGCCTCGACGGTGGAGGAAGGGTTCGAGGTCGCTGCGTCGTTCGCCACCCAGCCGTTGCCGAAGGGGCCGAACACGATCGTGCTGACGACCGCCGGGGGGTGGGGTGTGGTCACGAGCGACGCGATCGCCCGCGACGGACGACTGGTGCTGATGGACCTGCCCACCGACCTCCAGGAAGCGATCGACGGCAAGCTGCCGCCGCGCTGGAGTCGCAACAACCCCGTCGACTGTGCCGGCGGCGAGACCCGCGACACCATCCCCGAAGTGATGGAGTTGATCGCCGCGCACCCCGACGTGCACGCCATCGTGTACCTCGGCTTGGGCATCCAGAGCAACCAGGCGCGGATGCTACGGGAGGGCCGGTTCTACCCCGACCACGGGCTCGAGCGCATCGTGGCGTACCACGAGCGGCAGGACGAACGCTTCGCAAAGGCGGCGCACGAGCTCTCCGTGCGCTACGACAAACCGATCCTCACCGCCACCGAGCTGGCCGTGGCCGACCCCGACAATGCGGGTCCCCGTGCGGTGCGGGCCACCGGTCGGCTCTGCTACGCGAGCGGCAACCGCGCGGTCACCGCGCTCGGTCACCTGTGGCAGTACGTGGAGTTCAAGCAGCGGCGAGGACGTGCCTGAATGGCGGGACCCCGCAGCCCGTATCCGGGGCTGGTGATGATGGCGTTGGTGCCGGCGCTGCTGCTCGGCGGATGTTGGAGGTTCGCGGACAGCCGAGCGCCCGCAGGTGTCGTGCTGGGTGCCGACTCCGCGACCGCGACCGAACCCGTCGGCGACTCGATCCCTCCGTTGAAGACACCGATTCTGTCGGTGCGTCGCTCGCCGGCGGTGCTCGCGCGCGACGTGAACCTGGCCGTGTTCACCGCCGACGCGACCACCTTCCTTCCCGCGATCGACAACACGTCGTGCGTCGCCTTGTCGGTCGACGGCCAGGCGGTCGCGTCGAGGAACGCGGACAAGGCGCTTCGACCGGCGAGCAACGTGAAGGTGATCACCGCGTCGGTCGCGCTGCAGGTGCTCGGGCCGGACTTCACGTTCGCGACGGAGGTCCGCGGCACGTTGCAATCGGGCACGATCCGCGGCGACTTCTACCTCGTGGGCGGTGGCGACCCGTTGCTGACGAGTGCATGGTGGCACGGCTCGAGCCCGAAGCTTCCACCGTTCAACGTCACCCCGATCGAAGATCTGGTCGCGAACATCAAGGCCGCCGGCGTGACGCGGATCGACGGATCGGTCGTGGGCGACGCCGGCCGCTACGACGACGAGTGGTATGCGCCGACCTGGTCCAAGGATGTGCGTTTCGTCGAAGGTGGGCCGATCTCCGCGCTGCTCGCCAACGACTCGCGCGAGTCCAACACAACGTCGTCGAACGACCCGGTCATCGGGGCCGCGAAGGTGTTGACCCAAGCGCTGCGCGACGCGGGGGTGGCGGTGAGCGGCAGCCCGACGAGAGGAACGGCACCGTCCGGTCGACCGTTGGTCGCGTCGGTCACCTCGAAGCCACTCGCCGCGGTGTTGCAGGAGATGCTCACCACGAGCGACAACAACACAGCGGAGATGTTGTTGAAGGAGATCGGGCTGAAGGCCAAGGGCAAGGGCAGCAGGGAGGCAGGTCTGGCGGCGGTGAACGAGGCCCTCCGTTCGTGGGGGATTCCGGCGGACGGCGTCACCCTCGTGGACGGCTCCGGGCTGTCCGACGACAACCGGCTGACGTGCAACGCGTTGCTGAAGGTGCTGCAACACGATTCGATCACGAGCGCGGTCGGGCGTGGCATGGCTACCGCAGGACAAGCGGGCGCGACGTTGGCGGACGCGTTCGTCGGCACCAAGCTCGAGGGCAAGCTGCGCGGCAAGACGGGCACGCTCTACAACTACAACGACGGCACCGGCGGCAAGCCCGGCGCCAAGGCGCTCAGTGGATGGGTACCGGTGGACGGCGGCGGCGCGATCGAGTTCGTGATGTTGTTGAACGGGCCACAGATCGCCGAGAAGACGAGCTACCGACCGATCTGGGACGCGTTCGCGAAGGTGCTCCTCAGCTATCCGGGCGGACCCTCGGCAGGCGCACTCGGCCTCCGCTGATGGCGATCGTGCCGATGTTTCCCCTCGGCAGCGTGCTGCTGCCGGGAGCGCCGTTGTCGCTCCACGTGTTCGAACCGCGCTACCGACAGTTGGTGCAGGACTGCGTGAGAGCCGACGCGCACGAGTTCGGGGTGGTCCTCATCGAACGCGGCAGCGAGGTGGGTGGTGGCGACGTTCGACGCGACGTCGGCACGATGGCCCGGATGCTGCAGGTCGCCGAACTTCCCGGAGACCGCTTCGCGGTGCTGTCGGTCGGGGATCGTCGCATCCGCGTTCGTGGCTGGCTGCCCGACGATCCGTACCCGCTCGCGGAGGTCGACGACTGGCCGGAGGAAGGTGATCGCCACTGGCCGGGTGCCGGCGATCACATCGAGTCCCTCGTGCAACGCGTGCGCCGCGCGGCGGCATTGGCGATCGAGCTCGGCGACCTCACGGCCGAGCTCGGCGTCGACCCGGACCTCGAGTTCAGCGACGAGCCAACGCTGGCGGGCTTCCGGCTCTCCACGCTGGCACCACTCGGCGACGTCGACCGCTACGCCCTGCTCAGCGCGCCGGGACCGCGCGTGCGTCTGGCCTTGCTCGGAGAACTGCTGGGCGAGGTCGAGGCGCTGCTGAGGTTCCGTTTGGGGTCGCCGTGACCCTCTTCGCGTGCTACACATGTGCCCGTGGCTGAGCAGACCCGCACCACCAAGAACACCACGCCGGTGGGCAACTTTGCCCAAACCGTGCAGATGATCAAGGACTATGCGCGCCAGGAGACGCTCGATCCGTTGAAGACGGCGGGCCGCTGGATCGGCTTCGGTGTGGCCGGCGCCATCCTCATCGGGCTCAGCACGGCGTTCTTGTCGCTCGGCGTGATCCGCCTCGTGCAGACCGAGTGGCCGGGCACCTTCGGCGGCCGGTGGGCTCATCTGGCCCCCTA
>JAYVMH010000130.1:0-3774 GCA_043759015.1 Actinomycetota bacterium | reverse complement strand
TGCAGCCCAGCCGCGGCACCACGTTCGCGCAGGGCCAGACGAGCGTCCTCGATTGCCTCCAGCACTCGGAATGCGTCGTCGAGCGAGAGCACGGCCGTGGGCGGAACGGGATCATCGAAGGGTCCACTCAAGCTCACCCCGCGAGTCTGCACGAAGGGTGTGACGCCGTTGGCCAGGTAGCGCCGAATGCCCGATGCCGAGCGGCGTTGTCCAGCAGCAGATCGGCAGAGACTCCGGTGATCCGGGTACGTCTGGTTGCGGCTTCCGAGACGAAATCGCCCCAGACACCCAAATGGGACGATCCAGCCCCAGGTGCGCCACCACCCGAGCCCAATGCCAGATATGGCTCGGTCTGACAAGCGGCAAGAACGCGCCTCTCGTGACACAGACGGTCGACGTCATCAATCTCGGGACGAACCACGTAGGTCTCCAGGTCCGGCCGACGTGGCGTTGGACCCTTCACCGTTGCGCTCGACCGCCCGGACAATGGTTCCGTGCGAAGATTTGTAGGGAGAGCGCGGGCTGGGGCATTCCTGGTGTTGGGATTCGTCGTCGTGCTCGCGGCGACCGCTTGGCTTGCATCGCAGCACGCGCCGTGGTGGCTGGTGCTCGGAATGTTCGTGTCCGGCGCGTCGTGGCTGGGCCTGATGTACTTGCTCTGCGTCGAGCAGCCGTCACGGCTGCAGCGCGGCCAGGAACGCCGGGCGGTCGCCGCCGCCGGTGAGCAGCAGCGTGGATCCGGTGACGTAGCTCGCCGCCGATGACGCGAGGAAAAGACATGCATCGGCGATGTCGTCGGGTGTCGCGAGGCGGCCGAGCGGAATCGTTGCCGCGACGCGATCGATCGACTCGGCATCGCCGTAGTGCATCGCCGATTGCTCGGTCTCGATCAGACCGGCGGTGACGACGTTGACGCGCACCTTCGGCGCCCACTCCTGGGCAGCAGTGGTGCTGAAGTTGGCGAGGCCCGCTTTCGCCGCCCCATAGGCGGCAACCGTGGGCGCCGGCCGATTGGCGGCCACGCTGCCGATGTTGACGATCGAGCCACCTTCAGGCTGGGTCTGCATGTGGTGGTTCGCCCGCTGGCTGACGAACATCGCCGACAGCAGGTTCAACGCGATGATCCGCTCCGTGAACCGCGCCGACGCGGTGGCCGTGTCGGCCGGCGGCGACCCTCCTGCGTTGTTGATCACGACATCGAGTCGCCCGAGCCGGGAGACGACCGCATCCACCATCGCCCACGCCTGCTCGCCGTCGCGCAGATCGGCGGCGAAGAACGTCGCGGCGGCCATCGGAGCGCTCGCCTGCGAGCGTGCGCACACCGCGACCGTGGCGCCGGCTGCGGCGAACCGCGCCGCGATCCCCCTGCCGACACCCTTCGTGCCGCCGGTGACGAGCACCACCTGTCCACTGAAGTCGAACGACGCTGTGCCCACGATCGGGCAGCCTAGCGATCACCGATCCGTCCGTTTCTGACGGCGCGTCAGATTGCAGGTACCATCGAACCGTGGGGATCACGACGACGATCGACGACCGCGGCATCGCCGAGGTGGTCATGGACTGCCCCCCCGTCAACGCGCTCACGGTCGCCCAGTGGTTCGAGGTGGCCGAGCACGTCGCCGCGGCGGGCGACAACCCCGAGGTGCGAGCCGTCGTGCTGCGTGCCGAAGGCCGCGGCTTCAACGCAGGCGTGGACATCAAGGAGATGCAGCACACGGCCGGCTTCAGCGCGCTCATCGGCGCCAACAAGGGATGCTACGCGGCGTTCGCCGCGGTCTACGAGTGCAAGGTCCCGGTCATCGCCGCGGTCCACGGGTTCTGCGTCGGCGGCGGCATCGGGCTGGCGGGCAACGCCGACATCATCGTCGCCAGCGACGACGCGTACTTCGGGTTGCCCGAGGTGGACCGAGGCGCGCTCGGCGCGGCGACGCACCTGTCGCGCCTGGTGCCGCAGCACAAGATGAGGGCGATGGTGTACACGTCGGCCACCGCGACCGCAGCCGAGCTGCACCACTTCGGCAGCGTTCACTCCGTGGTTCCGCGCACCGAGCTGCGCGACGCCGCGCTGGCAATCGCCGCCACGATCGCGTCGAAGTCGCCGATGGTCATCCGCGCCGCGAAGGAGAGCCTCAACGGCATCGACCTGTGGGACGTGAAGAAGAGCTACCGGTTCGAGCAGGGGTTCACGTTCGAGCTCAACCTCAGCGGCGTCGCCGACGAGCTGCGCGACGACTTCGCGGGCACCACCAAAGCCCGCGGCATCACACAGGAGACCGAATGAGCCGCGACAAGCGGATCACCCACGAGGAAGCCATCTCCACGCTCCGCAACGGCATGACCATCGGCATCGGTGGGTGGGCGAGCCGGCGCAAACCGATGTCGCTGGTGCGTGCGCTGTTGCGCAGCGACATTACCGACCTCACGATCGTGTCGTACGGCGGCCCCGACGTCGGCCTGCTCGCTGCGGCAGGCAAGATCGGCACGCTGGTCTACGGCTTCGTCTCGCTCGACACGATTCCACTGGAGCCGCACTTCCGCACCGCTCGCCAGCAGGGCACGATCCCGGAATGCGTCGAGTACGACGAAGGGATGCTGCAGTGGGCGCTCTACGCCGGCTCGCTGCGACTGCCGTTCCTGCCCACTCGCGCCGGGCTCGGCTCGGGTGTGATGGACGTGAACCCGTCGCTGCGCACCGTGCGCTCGCCCTACGCCGACGGTGAAGCGCTGCTCGCCGTGCCCGCCATCCGCCTCGACGCGGCGTTCGTGCACCTCAACCGGTCCGACCCGGCGGGCAACGCGCAGTTCCTCGGACCCGACCTGTACTTCGACGACCTGTTCCTCGGTGCCTGCGAACCCGGCCGGCGATTCGTCTCGTGCGAGCGGGTCGTGCCGACCGATCAGCTGTTGCAGGGCGGCTCCTTCCACACGCTGCGCGTCAACCGCTCGATGGTGGACGGGGTGATCGAAGCCCCCAACGGCGCGCACTTCACCAACTGTCAACCCGACTACGAGCGCGACGAGGCGTTCCAGCAGGAGTACGTCACCGCCGCAGGCGACCCCCAGCGATGGGCGGCCTTCGAGGCGCGATTCCTGCAGGGCGACGAGACGCACTTCCAGGCCGCAGTCGCCGAATGGAGGGCGGCGCAATGAGCCACCTCGCCGACATCGTGGTGGTCGCCGCCGCCGAAGCGTTCCGCGGCGACGGCGAGATCTTCGCGTCCGGCATGGGGACCATCCCGATGCTCGGCGCACGCCTTGCACGGAGCACGTTCGAGCCCGATCTACTCGTCAGCGACGGCGAGGCGTTCTTCGTCGGCAACGAGCTCCCGATCGGCGGAACCGACAAGCTTGTCGAGGGCTGGATCCCGTTCCGGACGGTGTTCGACACCGTGTGGGGCGGCCGTCGCCACGTGATGATGGGCGCTTCGCAGATCGACTCGCGCGGCAACACGAACATCGCCAACATCGGCCTCTGGAAGCAGCCCAAGGCGCAGCTCCTCGGCGTCCGCGGCGGGCCGGGGAACACCATCAACCACGCCACGAGCTTCTGGATCCCCAAGCACACCCCCTCGGTGTTCGCCGTCGCCGTGGACATGGTCAGCGGCATCGGCTACGACCGGGCCGCAGCCCTGGGCGAATGGGTGCAGGCGCATCACGACCTGCGCCGCATCATCACCAACCTCGCCGTGCTGGACTTCGACTGCCCCGAGCGGCGGATGCGGCTGCGCAGCGTCCACCCCGGCGTGACCGTCGACGACGTGGTCGCGGCCACCG
>JAYVMH010000129.1:0-8326 GCA_043759015.1 Actinomycetota bacterium | reverse complement strand
GCTCGAGGAGCAGCGTGTACTGGAACAGGAGGAACGCCGTCCCGATGGTGATCGCGCCGCTGGTGACCAACGCAGTGCCCGCCACCAACGCAACGACGGCACCAGCCGCGACCGAGCCCTGCACGGCCCACCACAGCCGCAAGAACGCGGATTCACGACGCACGGAGCTGCGCAACGCACCGGCGCTCTCGTCGATGAACCGCCACATCGCGTGGCGACCGGCGCCGTTGGCCCGGAGGTCCTCCGATGCGGTGAGCCGCTCCTCGATGCCGCCGTAGAGCCGGGCGTAGGCACCCATCTCGTCGCTCGCCTCGCCGACGGCCCGATGCCGACCGCGGGCGATCAGCGAGCCGGCGGCGCCGACGTAGACGAGAGCGCCCACCGCGAGCCGCCAATCCACGACGGCGAGCACGAGGATCATCCCGACCACGAGCGATGCGGCCCCGGCCAGCTTCGGCACGACGCGCCCGAGGAAGTCGCTCACCGACGTGACGTCGCCGTCCACGCGCTGGATCAGCTCGCCGGGGGTGTGGGTGCGATGGAACTCGTGGTCGAGTCCAAGCACGTGCCGGCTCATGTCAATGCGGATCTGATTGGTCGTCCGCCATGCCGTGACGGTGGCGAACCAGGCGACGACCACCGTGATCAGCTGCGCTGCGACGGCGATGACCAGGAACAGGATCGCAAGGGCGGTGATCCGCCCGGCTGTGCCGTGCTTGCCCACCCCGGCCGTCGCGACGTCGACGATCCGGCGCACCACCAGCGGTCCTGTCAGGGACAACGCGGACGAAGCCCCCACGAGCGCGCCGAGGCCGACCCAACGTCGGGTGTCGGGTCGCAGCAGCGCCGCGAGGGCGCGCCAACGCGAGGTGCCCTGGCTCATGGATCGAGTCTTCTATGATCGAGGGGCGGCGGGCGTACGAATTACGACCACCTGCCGAACGACACGCCGAACGACACCGCGAACGACACCGCGAAGAGGGACTTGGTGTTCCGCGATGCGGGCGATAGCATTGCCCCTCGGCCCAAGCGAGCCTTGGCGTGCCTCGGCACGCCCGTCTCGTGGAGTCACTTCATTTCCCACCGATCGAGGAGACGGTTCTGCCCAAGCCCAAAGACGACGCCATCGTGCTCGAAGGCACGATCCTCGAGTCCCTCCCGAACGCGATGTTCCGGGTCGAGCTCGAGAATGGCCACAAGGTCCTGGCGCACATCTCCGGCAAGATGCGGATGCACTACATCCGAATCCTTCCCGGCGACAAGGTGCAGGTGGAACTCACTCCCTACGACCTCACTCGGGGTCGCATCACATATCGGTACAAGTAATTCGTAGTTCAGCAATCAGCAGTAGTTCAGCAACAACGGTCTCGAGAAAGCACGTCACCATGAAGGTCCGACCGAGCGTCAAGAAAATCTGCGAGAAGTGCAAGGTCATCCGCCGTCATGGCAGCGTGCGTGTGATCTGCGAGAACCCCCGTCACAAGCAGCGCCAGGGCTGAAAGAGAAGATCGCACGATGGCACGTATTTCCGGCGTCGACATCCCCCGCGAAAAGCGGTTGGAGATTTCGCTCACCTACATCTTCGGTATCGGCAAGCCCACGGCGCAGCGCATCTGCGTCGACACCGGGCTGAACCCGAACGAGCGGGTCCGCAACCTCACAGAGGACGAGATCAACAAGATCCGTGCCTGGGTGGATGCCAACGCCATGGTCGAGGGCGATCTGCGCCGCGACGTGGCGCAGGACATCAAGCGCAAGATCGAGATCGGGTGCCTGCAGGGCGTGCGTCACCGCAAGGGCCTGCCCGTGCGTGGTCAGCGCACCCACACCAACGCACGTACCCGCAAGGGTCCCAAGAAGACCGTCGCCAACAAGAAGAAGGCTGTGAGGAAGTAATGGCGAAGCCGAAGCCGGGCGGTCGTCGCCCCCGCAAGCGCGAGCGCAAGAACGTCACCAACGGTGTCGTCCACATCAAGAGCTCGTTCAACAACACCATCGTGTCCATCACCGACACCGAGGGCAACGTCATCTCCTGGGCATCGTCCGGCGGCGTGGGCTTCAAGGGTTCGCGCAAGAGCACGCCGTTCGCCGCCCAGATGGCGGCCGAGAAGGCCGCCCGCGCCGCGATGGAGCACGGTCTGCGCCGTGTCGAAGTGCAGGTGAAGGGCCCCGGTTCGGGCCGCGACACCGCCGTTCGCAGCATCCAGAACACCGGCATCGAGGTCACCTCGATCAAGGATGTCACCCCCGTTCCCCACAACGGCTGCCGTCAGCCCAAGCGTCGCAGGACCTGATCACATGGCTCGCTACACCGGCCCGAAGGTGCGCGTCTCGCGGCGCCTCGGCATCAACATCTACGAGAACGAGAAGGGCCGCAAGGCCCTCGACCGTCGTCCCTTCCCGCCCGGCCAGCACGGCCGCACCCGCCGTCGCAACGCCGGCAGCGAGTACCTGGCGCAGTTGCAGGAGAAGCAGAAGGCGAAGTACATCTACTGCGTCCTCGAGCGTCAGTTCCGCAACACCTACGAAGAGGCCGTGCGGCTGCAGGGTCCCACGGGCGAGAACCTGCTGCGCCTGCTCGAGCAGCGTCTCGACAACATCGTCTACCGCGCCGGCTGGGCATCCACCCGTCCGCAGGCCGGTCAGTTCGTCAGCCACGGCCTCGTCCAGGTCAACGGCAAGCGCGTCGACATCCGCAGCTACCGGGTCAAGAAGGGCGACATCGTCGCGTTGTGCCCGAAGGCTCGCGACATGATCGTCATTCAGCACAACATCGATGTGCTCGACCGTTCGGTCGTGGGCTGGCTCGAGACGGGCGACGGCGGCAAGCAGGTCACCGTGCGCGATCTGCCCCAGCGCGAACACATCGACGTACCAGTCCGCGAATCGCTCATCGTCGAGTTGTACTCGAAGTAATCCCGCCACCTTCTCCGCACCAGAGGCACACGTCATGCTCGTCATTCAGCGCCCCATCGTCGAAGCTCTCGGCGACGACCACCCCAGCCGCCAGCGGTTCGCCATCGGCCCGCTCGAACCAGGCTTCGGTCACACGATCGGCAACTCGCTTCGTCGCACGCTGCTCAGCAGCATCCCCGGCGCGGCGATCACGTCCGTCCGCTTCGACGACGCATTGCACGAGTTCGACACCATCGCCGGTGTTGCCGAGGACGTCACCGACATCATCCTCAACATCAAGGACATCGTCGTCACCTCCACGTCCGACGAGGAGGTCACGCTTCGCCTCGACGTGCGTGGCCCGGCGGAGATCACCGCCGGCGACATCAAGTGCCCGACCGAGATCGAGATCCTGAACAAGGACCTCCATCTCGCCTCGTTGAACGGCAAGGCGCGCTTGGCCGTGGACCTCACCGTCGGCCGCGGCCGTGGCTACCTCTCCAGCGACCGCGACGCGCAGAACCGAACCATCGGCGTCGTGCCGGTGGATGCGATCTTCTCGCCCGTCCGTCGTGTGATGTTCGAGATCGAGCCCACCCGTGTGGAGCAGAGCACGAACTACGAGCGGCTCGTCCTGGACATCACCACCGACGGCAGCATCTCGCCCCGCGAGTCGTTGGCCTCCGCCGGCGCCACGCTGCGTTCACTCGTCGACCTCGTCGCCAACCTCAGCGACGAGCCCCAGGGTCTGGAGCTCGGCGAAGTGGCCAGCACGGCCAACACCTCGCCCGACCTCGACCTGCCGATCGAGGACCTGGATCTGTCCGAGCGTCCGCGCAACTGCCTGAAGCGCGCCCAGATCAACACCGTGGGCGAGTTGCTCACCAAGACCGAAGACGATCTGCTGAACATCACCAACTTCGGGCAGAAGAGCCTCGACGAAGTGAAGCAGAAGCTCGACGAGCGC
The DNA here is from genome assembly GCA_043759015.1 of Actinomycetota bacterium. Taxonomy (GTDB): domain Bacteria; phylum Actinomycetota; class Acidimicrobiia; order Acidimicrobiales; family Ilumatobacteraceae; genus UBA668. The sequence continues at coordinate 4,464 of JAYVMH010000129.1, read as the reverse complement.
GGCCTCACGCTGCGCGGCTGAGCGGAAAGTCTGTAAGAGGAGAACCACGTCATGCCCGCAACACCGCGTCGAGCCCGCAACTTCGGTGGCAGCTCGCAACACCAGAAGCTGATGATGGCCAACCTGGCCGCGTCGCTGATCGCCGCCGAGGCGATCGTCACCACCGAGGCCAAGGCCAAGGCGCTGCGCCCGATCGCCGAGAAGCTGATCACCAAGGCGAAGAAGGCCCAGCAAGAGGGTCCGATGCGCATTCATCGCATCCGCCAGATCCAGGGCTACCTCGGCGACAAGGAGATGACCCACAAGCTCGTCAACGACGTGGCCCCGCGCTACAACGAGCGCAACGGTGGCTACCTTCGCATCTTGAAGCTCGGTCCGCGCCAGGGCGACAACGCCCAGATGGCCCGCGTCGAGCTCGTCTGACCGCCGGTCGTTCAGCCGGTCGTTCAGCCGGTCGTTCACCCTTTCGTCGACGTCGGTTCACCTGGAATAGAGTGCCGGATCGTGCGCTTCCGACTGATCCCACGCGACGAGAGCTTCTATCCGCTGTTCGACCAGCAGGCGCAGATCGCGGCCGACACGGCGGTGCTGCTCGAGTCGTTCATGACCACGCTCCCGATCTCGACCCCGGGGGTCGAGCAGGTGGTCGCCGCGGAGAAGAAGGCCGACGGGGTGCTTCGCGAGGTGCGATCCCTTCTCGCGAGCTCGATCGTCACGCCGTTCGACCGCGAGGACATCCAGTCGCTCGCCAACTCGCTCGACGATGTCGTCGACGAGATGCGCGCGACCGCCGACTCTGCGTTCCAGCACAACATCGGGACTCCGCTGCCCGGCCTTGCCGAACAGCTGCGCCTGCTGCGTGAGATCACCGCTCGCAACGTGCTGTTGGTCAGGGGACTGCGCACGCTCCGCGACCTGAACCCGTTGATCGATGAGATCGAGCGGCTCGAGAGCGAGGCCGACACGGCGTACCGAACGGTGATGGCCGAACTGTTCAGCGGTCGCCACGACGCACTCGACATCCTCCGTTGGAAAGACGTCGTCGAGTCCATCGAACGCGCCATCGACGCCGTCGAGGACTCGAGCGACGAAGTGCAGTCGATCGCGGTGAAGCACGCCTGATCATGGCCAACTTGATGGTCATCGTCGTCGTTGCTATCGCGCTCGTCTTCGACTTCGTCAACGGGTTCCACGATGCCGCGAACTCCATCGCGACGGTCGTCGCGACCCGGGTCCTGAAGCCGTGGCAGGCGGTCGTCTGGGCCGCGTTCTTCAACTTCATCTCGTTCCTGATCCTGCCCCTCACCGTCGCCAACACGATCGCCAAGATCGTGTCACCTGGTGTGGTGTCCATCGGTTTGGTGTTCGCCGGCCTGATGGGCGCCATCTTCTGGAACGTGCTGACCGCGTGGATGGGCTTGCCCTCGTCGTCGTCGCACGCACTGATCGGCGGCATCGTCGGCGCCGGCATGGCGAAAGCGGGTGGCCACGTCGTGAACCTGCCGCTGTTGAAGAAGACTGGCGTGTTCATCATCTACTCGCCACTCCTCGGCCTCATGCTCGCGTTCTCACTCGTGGTGACCGTGATGTGGCTCGTCCACCGGCTGCGCAACAAGCAGAGGGTGAACCGCTCGTTCCGGGGTATGCAGTTGGTGTCGGCTGCGGCCTTCAGCATCGGTCACGGCGCCAACGATGCGCAGAAGACGATGGGGATCATCGCCGCGCTGCTGATCGGGGCCCACAAGCTCGACTCGGGTGTCCTGAAGTCGACGGGGACCTTCCCGCTGTGGATCGTGTTGTCCTGCCACGCGGCGATCGCGCTCGGCACGATGACCGGCGGCTGGAAGATCGTGAAGACGATGGGCACCAAGCTCACCAAGCTGCAGCCGATGGGCGGCGTGTGCGCCGAGACCGCTGCTGCTGCAACACTGTTCTTCGCGTCGTACAACGGGGTGCCGGTGAGCACGACCCACACCATCACGGGCGCCATCGTGGGTACGGGGTCGGCCAGTCGTCTCTCGGCCGTGCGTTGGAACGTTGCACGGCGGGTCGGTTGGGCGTGGGTGCTCACCATTCCCGGTTCCGCTCTCGTGGCGGTGCTCACCTACTGGATCGTGGAGCTGCTGAATTGATCGACCGTCGCGCCATCTTCTTCCTCCTGTCGGCGGCCGTGACCGCGGTGCTCACGCCGCTGCTCCCGGACGAGCGGGCGCACGTCTGGCTGCACCGCACGCCGTTCGTGATGGTCCCCGCGTTCGTCGTGCTCGCATTGCTGTCGTGGCTCGATCACCGAACCCACGGGCGCGAGGTCGGAGACTGAGCTCCGCCCTCTAGCCTCGACCCGTGGTTCGCTTCCAACGCCTGTCCATCGCCGGGTTGGCTGCGCTGGCTGTGCTCCCCGCGCTGCTGTTGGGGGCGGTCGCGCTGTTCGCCGGTGAGCGCCGCGATGATGCCGGGTCGCCGTTGCCCGCGGCCTCCACCGTCGTGCCGACCGCCGCGGTCGCGCTCACGACGCCGTTGTTCTCCGCCCGGCGGGCACCCACCGCGCTGGCCACCTCCCATCGCCGGGCTGTGCTGGGCGCCGCGCTCGCCCCGCTCGCCGCGGCCGTCGACAACACCTCGTGCGTTGCTGTCGGCACCGACGATCAACTCGTCGTCAGCGCGCACGCGACCGTCCCGGTCATCCCTGCGAGCAACCTGAAGCTGGTCGTCGCCGCCGCTGCGGTGGACATCCTCGGCGCCGACACCGTGTTCACCACCAAGGTGGTCGGTCCGGCGCCCGTCGGCGGCGTCGTGCGCGGCGACGTGTTCCTCGTCGGAGGTGGCGACCCCGTGCTCAGCGAGCAGTGGTACACGCAGCCCACGGCATTGCGAAAGCGTCCTCCACTGCACGCGACCGCGGTCGAGGCGCTGGTGGACTCGTTGAAGGCCGAGGGCATCACGAGCATCACGGGCCGCGTCGTCGGCGACGGCTCTCGCTACGACGGCGAGCGCCACCCGCCGGGTTGGGGTGCGGGCGTGATCGCCACCCCCGACGGCGTGCCGGTCGGCGCATTGGTGATCGACGACTCCACCGATCAGAACGGTGTGATCGCCGCCGACCCCGCGGCCGGCGCTGCGGGCGACTTCACCCGACTCCTCCGCGACCGCGGCGTGAAGGTGGGCGCCGATGCCGCCGTCGGCACGGCTCCGCCCGGCGCCACTGAGCTCGCTGTCGCGACGTCGCAGGCGCTGCCGGCGGTGATCAACGAGATGCTGGCCACGAGCGACAACCTGTCGGCCGAGATGATGGTGAAGGAGATCGGCGTCAAGGTGTCCGGCAAGGGCACCAGGGTCGACGGGCTGAAGGCGATCAGCGATCGGCTCGCGGCGTGGGGCATCCCGGCGAGCGGTACGACCCTGGTCGACGGTTCCGGCCTCTCTCGGGAAAACCGGCTGACGTGTGCCGCGCTCCTCGCGGTGCTCGAGCACGACGACGCGACGGGTGTGGTGGGCGCGGGACTGGCCTTGGCGGATCAGGGTGGCTCGACGCTCGACGGACGGTTCCAGCAGCCGGGGCTGGCGGGCGTGCTGCAGGGCAAGACCGGCACGCTCCGGGGTGTGAAGGCGCTGAGCGGCTACTTCCCGACCGCCGGCGGCGAGGTAGAGTTCGTGCTCATCCTCAACGGCACCAGCGCCGCCACCTTCGCCGGGCCGTGGGGTCAACTCGGTACCGCGTTGCTCGCGACCACGAGCGCGGCCACCCCAGACCAGCTGGCGCCGCGCACCTAGGCTGCAACAATGCAGCGTCGAGCCCGCGTCACGGTTGCCTACGTCGGCACCGCGCTGCACGGATTCTCGGAGACCGACGGCGTGCACACCGTGATGGGCAAGCTGCGTGACGCGCTCGAACGCGTCGTGCGTGCACCCGTGTCGCCGGTCGGAGCCGGTCGCACCGACGCGGGTGTGCACGGCTGGGGACAGGTCGTCAGCCTCGACCTGCCCGACGACACCGATCTCGGCGACCTCCAGTGGCGGGTGAACAGAATGTGTGCACCTGCGATCTCGGTGCGCGACTTGTCCTGGACCGACGACCCCGAGTTCAACGCGAGGTTCAGCGCGTCGTGGCGGCACTACCGTTACCACGTCCTCAACAGTGCCTCCCCCGATCCGTTCCTCGCCGGCACCACGTGGCACGTTCACCAGCCGTTGCAGTTGTGGGCGATGCAGCTCGCCTGCGATCCGCTGATCGGCGAGCACGACTTCTCGGCGTTCTGCCGGCGGCCGAGGGTTGTCGACGGCTCGAGACCACGCTCGATGACACGTCGTGTGATGAGCGCCGACTGGCGGGCCGTCGATGACGACCATCCGGGTCTGTTGCGCTTCGAGATCCGGGCCAATGCGTTCTGCCACCAGATGGTCCGCTCGATCGTCGGCACGATGGTGGAGGTCGGCCTCGGCAAGCTGCACGCGGGCGACGTGCGT
>JAYVMH010000128.1:0-8333 GCA_043759015.1 Actinomycetota bacterium | reverse complement strand
ACGCGTTGAAGGAACGGCTGCTCAAGGCGTACTTCGTCGACGGGCTCGATGTCGGAGACCCCGACGTGCTCGCCTCGTGCGCGGCCGACGTCGGGATGCCCGCCGACAACGTGCTGGCGTTCTTGGAGAGCACCGACGGCGTGGAGGAGGTCCGCCGCCAGCTCGACTTGGCCGCGCAGGCGGAGATCACCGCCGTGCCCACCTTCGTGATCGACGGGAAGTGGGCCATCCCCGGCGCCCAGGACCCCGATACGTTCGTGAACGTGATCCATCGTCTGCTCGAGCGTCGAGATGTCTGACCCCGTCGAGTGGAGGTCGCTGTCGGGCCGGCTCGGCGCGTCGCTCGCCGGCCCGAACGGTGCACACCGCTTCGTGTTCGCGCACGGCTTCACGCAGACGTCGAACGCGTGGAAGCCGATCGCCGAAGCGCTCGTCCGCGCCGGCCATCAGTGCATCGTCGTCGACCTGCCCGGCCACGGTGAGTCCGCCAACGTGCGCGCCGACCTTCGGCGCACCGCCGACATGATCGCCGCGCTCGGCGGCAGGGCCTCGTACGTCGGCTACAGCCTCGGGGGACGCGCGATGCTGCACGTCGCGCTGATGTATCCGCACCTCGTGCAGCACCTCACGCTCATCGGTACCAACCCCGGCATCGACGACGACGGCGAGCGCTCTCGCCGACGTGAGAGTGACGACGAGCTCGCCGAGCACATGATGACGATCGGCATGGAGGCGTTCCTGCGCGAATGGACGGCGCTGCCGCTGTTCGGAGGGTTTGCGATCTCACCCGACGACATGAGTGACCGCATGCGCAACACCACCGAGGGGCTCGCCAACAGCCTTCGGATGGCAGGCACCGGCGCGCAGGGCACGCTCTGGCCGCGCCTGCGCGAGCTGAACATGCCGGTGCTGGCGATCGCCGGCGAGCTGGACACGAAGTTCGCCGCCATCGCGCAACAGATCGCCACCCTGGCCCCACGGAGCCGATGCCTGCTGGTCCCCGGCGCTGCGCACGCCGCGCAGCTCCAGCAGCCGACGTTCGTCACCGACGCGATCGCCGCGTTCGAAGGCGTCTGATCTCAGGCGGACAGGGCTAGGCCGAGCGCTGTCAGGAGCCCGGTCGCCAGCTGCACTCGACCGGTCGCGCCCAGCACGGGGATCAGGCTGCGACCGGCAGCACCCCCTCGGATCGCCTTCACCGCGGGCACGGCCACGACGGCACCGGCAAGGCCGAGGAGCGCCCACGGCCGCCCCGTCGCACCGAGCACGACGACGATGGCCATCGATGCGATCAGCAGTCCGAGGTAGAGCCACCTCGTGGCGCGGTCGCCGAGGCGAACGGCGAGCGTTCGCTTGCCCACCCCGCGGTCGGTGGGGATGTCGCGCAGGTTGTTGACGACGAGCAGCGCGCACGCAAGGCATCCGGCCGCGACGGCGGCCCACCAAGCCACCCCAGTGATCCGTCGGCACACCGCGTACGTGGTGCCGGTCGTCGCGACCAGACCGAAGAAGACGAACACGAAGAGCTCGCCGAGACCGAGGTAGCCGTACGGCTTCGGGCCGCCTGTGTAGAACCAGGCGGCGAGGATCGCCGCCGCGCCCACCGCCAGCAGCCACCAGCTCGTGGTCGCGGCGAGCGCGAGACCGGCGGCGGCCGCCGCACCGAAGGCCGCCAACGCGGCTCGTTTCACCGCCGATGCCGCGGCGAGGCCACCCGCCACCAATCGTGCCGGGCCGACCCTGACATCGTCGGTGCCGCGGACGCCGTCGCTGTAGTCGTTGGCGTAGTTCACGCCGACCTGCAGTGCCAACGAGACCACGAGCGCAAGCCCGGCGCGCCACCACACCGGGTGGGGTTCACCGACCGCCGTCGCAGCACCGAGCGCCACCGGCACGACAGCCGCGGGGAGGGTTCGAGGTCGGGCACCGAGCAGCCAGCGATTCATCGTCGACATTCTCGCCGTAGCCTCGCGCGCGTGTCACATCTCGTCGCCATCGACCTGCCCGGCGGGCCCGGGTTCGTGGAGGCTCTGCGCCGCGAGTGGGACGCGGGCAACGCCGTGCTGCCGATCGATCGCCGGCTGCCGCTGCAAGCCCGCGCCGCGATGCTGACCGCGCTGCAGCCCGATCGTTTGCTCGACGAACACGGGACGACCACGCTCGATGGCCGCGGGGTCGAGGCCGGCGACGCGCTGGTGGTCGCCACCAGCGGCTCCACCGGCGCACCGAAGGGCGTGGTGCTGACGCACGCGTCGGTCGAGGCATCGGCGCGGGCGACGTCCGAGCACCTCGGCATCACACACTCGGACCGGTGGCTCGCGTGCCTGCCGCTCGCCCACGTCGGCGGGTTGTCGGTGATCACGCGTTCGATCATCACCGGCACCGACCTGGTCGTGCACGACGCCTTCGACGCCACGGCGGTCGAGCAGGCAGCACGCGACGGAGCGACCGCTGTGTCGCTCGTCGCGACCGCCCTCCGACGCGTCGATCCGACGTTGTTCCGCGTCATCGTGCTCGGTGGTGCGCGCCCGCCCAGCGATCGACCATCGAACGCCGTCGCCACGTACGGCATGACCGAGACCGGCAGCGGCGTCGTCTACGACGGCCGGCCGCTGAAAGGCGTCGAGGTCGCGATCGAACCCGACGGTGAGGTCCTGCTGCGCTGCCCGATGCTGCTGCGCGAGTACCGCGATGGCTCGAGCCCGCTCGACGGCGAGGGTTGGCTGCACACCGACGACCTGGGCAGATGGTTGCCCGACGGGCGGCTGCACATCGACGGTCGTCGCGGCGACCTGATCATCACCGGCGGCGAGAACGTGTGGCCCGACGCCGTCGAGGCCGTGCTCCAGGCCCACCCGGGGGTGCGCGAGGTCGCCGTGGCGGGGGTCCCCGACCTCGAGTGGGGCCAGCGGGTGGTGGCCTGGGTGGTCGCCGCGGATCCCGCCCCGACGTTGGCCGATCTACGGTCGTTCACCGCCGGGCACCTGCCCGGGTTCTGCGCGCCGAAGCAGCTTCATCTCGTGCAATCGCTGCCGCGCTCCACGCTCGGCAAGGTGCAACGACACGTGCTCGTGGGGTCACGGGAAGTCGGCACCGTCACCCATTAGGGTCGGGCTGGTGGAGCGACTGGCGTTGGTGACGGGTGCCGCCTCGGGCATCGGCAGGGCGATCACACAGCGGTTCGTCGCCGACGGGTTCACCGTCGTCGCCGCCGACATCGACACCACAGGCCTCCAGCAGCTCGACCGTGAGCTCGGCTCGAGTGTGGTCGTCGAGCAGTGCGACGTCACATCGGAGGACTCCGTGGCCGCCGTGTGCGACCGCGCGGCGCAGCGGGGCGGCCTGCACGTGGTGGTGGCCAATGCCGGGCGAGGCACGTTCGCGCCGATCGTGGACCATCCGCTCCTCGAGTGGAAGGCGATCATCGACCTCTGCCTCACCGGTGTGTTCCTCACCGTCAAGCACGGCGGCAGGGTGATGCGCGATGGCGGCAGCATCATCACCATCGCGTCGCTCAACGCCACGCAGCCATCGGCCGGGATGAGCGCGTACTGCACGGCCAAGGCCGGCGTCGTGATGCTGACCAAGGTGGCGGCGATGGAGCTCGGTGCACGCGGCATCCGGGTCAACAGCATCGCACCCGGCCTGGTGGAGACGAACGCGACGAGCGCGTTCTTCACGGTGCCCGGGGTGGTCGAGGAGTTCGTGGAGAACACCACGATCGGCCGGTTCGCCCAGCCCTCCGACATCGCGAACATGGCCGCGTTCCTGGCCGGCGATGAGAGCACGTTCATCAGCGGCGGCCTCCTCCCGGTCGACGGCGGCGCATCGACGAAGCGCTACCCCGACCTTCCGGCGGCCTTCGCCCGGCTCGCCCAACCCGGCGAGTGACACGGCCCGCGCGTTCCCGGCTGCCGGGCGCCTACTGGCGGCTGTTCGTCGCCAGCGCAGTGTCGACCATCGGCGACGGTGTGCTGATCGGTGCGCTGCCGGTGCTGGCGACACGCGTGACCTCCAGCCGTCTGTCGGTTGGCCTGCTGTCGACGTTCTTCACCATCCCCTGGTTGCTGTTCGCGCTGCCGGTCGGCGCCATCATCGACCGAGTCGATCGCCGGAAGATGTTGGTGGTCACCGACATCTTCCGTGGCTTGCTGATCGGTGGGCTCGCGCTCGCCGCGGCCATCAGCACCGTACACATCTGGATGCTGTGGGTGCTCGCGTTCGGGCTCGGCGTCGGGGAGGTGTTCTTCGAATCGGCGTCGCAGACGATCCTTCCGGCGATCGTGGAGGGCAGCCAGCTCGAACGCGCCAACGGCTTGCGCTACTCGGTGGAGATCACCGGCAACACGTTCATCGGCGCGCCGATCGGCACGTTGCTCTTCGCGGTCGCGGTGTGGCTGCCGTTCGGCATCGACGCGGCGAGCTTCGTGATCGCGGCCGTACTCGCGACCACGCTGCGCGGGTCGTTCCGACCCAGCGGCATCGGCGCCCTCGGGGTGCGGCCGCCGCGTTGGCGCAAGGACATCGCGGTCGGCGTGCGCTGGCTGTGGGGGAACCGGCTGCTGCGCAACCTGGCGATCTCGATCGGCCTCACCAACCTCGCGTTCGCGACGTGCGAGAGCACGTTCGTCCTGTTCGCCACCAAGCAGCTCGGCGTCAGCATCCGGTTGTTCGGGGTCCTGATCGCGATCGTCGGCGCCGGCGGCATCGGCGCGGGGATCGCCGGCGGATGGCTGGTCAACAAGGTCGGCCGCCGCTTCGCGATCCTCGTCGCGTCGTTCGTGCCGGTGTTGACGATGATCTCGATCGGCACCGTCGCCGTCACCTGGTGGGTGGTCCTGATGATCACGATCCAGGCCGCGATGATCACGATCTGGAGCATCATCGCCGTCACGATCCGCCAGCGGGTCGTGCCCGACCACCTGTTCGGCAGGGTGAACAGCGTCTTTCGCTGGTTCAGCTGGGGCGCGATGCCCATCGGCGCGCTCCTCGGTGGCGTGATGGCCGACCGCTTCAACCTTCGGGCGCCGTACTTCGCCGGCGCCGGGGTGATGTTCGTCGCCTACCTGCTGATCGTCAGCAACCTCCGCGAGCGCGACATCACGCGGGCGATCGCCGCCAACGCACCCAAACCGGAGAACGACGACCCCACCCCACCGAACATCGCCCGCCATCCGATCGACGAGATGCTCGACGATCTCTGATCGCCGTTACCGGACTGCGTTCACCGCCCGTCGGCCTTCGTTTCGTCGTCGGGTTCGACGGTCACCCGCACCCCGCGTATGCGACGGCCCTCGACCTCGTCGACCGTGAACCGCCACCCTTCGTGCACGATGTACTCGCCGACGTTGGGCACGTGCTCGAGCGTGCCGAACACGAACCCACCGACGGTGTCGATGTCGTCGTCGGGGATGTGCACGCTCAACAGGTCGTTGATGTCCTCGACGGCCATCGCGCCATCGACGAGGTAGCTGCCGTCGGGCATGCGTTGCACCTCGGCGTCCTCCTCGTCGTGCTCGTCAATGATGTCGCCGACCAGTTCCTCGAGACAGTCCTCGAGCGTGATCAGCCCGGCGAGCGCTCCGTATTCGTCGGCCACCAGCGCGAGGTGGAACTTCCCGGCCTGCATTTCGCGCATCAGCCGGTTGACGGGCTTGTTCTCGGGCACGAACTTCACCGGCCGCAGCAGTTCGGTGACTGGCCGGGCGCCGCCACCGGATCGCTCGGCGCCCATGAGGTCCTTGGCGAACGCCAGGCCGAGCACGTCGTCCTCGTCCTCGCCGACGACGGGGATGCGGCTGTAGCCGTGCTCGAGCGCGAGGTCCAGTGCGCCGGTGATGGTGGCGTCGTGAGGGATCGTGATCATGTCGGGCCTCGGCACCATCACCTCCCGGGCGATCGTGTCGCCGAACTCGATGATGCTCTCGATGAGCTCGCGCTCCTCTTCCTCGATCACTTCGTCCTCCGCCGCTGTCTCGACGATGCCCAGCAGTTCGCTCTCCGACACGAACGGACCCTGCTCGAGCCCTTTCCCGCGCACGATGACGTTGGTGACCTTGATCAGCACACGCGACATCCACTGCAGCGGCGGGAATCCCACCAGCACGAGCGTGGGCCGCGCCGCCCACAGCGCCGCCCGCTGCGGGTACTGCACCGCGTACGTCTTTGGCACGGCTTCGGCGACCACGAAGAACACGACGACGTTGAGCACGACCCCGACCGCGACGCCGGCGGCGCCGAACAGCTCCCCGGCAACCACTCCGGTGAGCGTGGCCTGCACGATCTGACAGATGTTGACCGTGAGCAGCAGCGGGTTGACCCAGCGCTCTGGTTCGTCCACCAGCTTCTTCAGCGCCTTGCCCGCCTTCGTGCCCTTGTCGGCGAGCGACGTGGCGCGCGGCTTGCTCATCCTCGACAGCGCCATCTCGGCGACCGACAGGAAGATCAGCATCACAAGGAGGAGGAAGATCACCACCAACATCAGTGCGTCGGTGGTGGTGAACGTGGCGGCGATCATTCCGATTGCTCCTGCCGGAAGTCGGCGGGCGCGGCGCCGACCCAGTGGTGGGCCTCCAGCAGCGCGAGCTCGCGGGCTCGCATCACCGCCGTCTCGTCGGGATCGTGGTGGTCGTAGCCGAGCACGTGCAACACACCGTGCACGACCAGCAGGGCCAACTCGTCGTCGAGGTTGCCGGCATGCTCGGGCGCCTGCCGCGCGGCGACCGCCGGGCAGATCACCACGTCGCCGAGCAGCAGCGGCATGTCGCCCGGATCCGGCGGCGATCGATCGGGGCCACGGTTCGGCGGCTGGTTGTGCAACACCATCTCTGCTTCGGCGGCGTCGATCGGGAAGGCGAGGACATCGGTGCTGCCTTCCTTGCCCATGTAGTCCAGGTTCAGCTCGGCGATCTCGGCTTCGCTGATGAACAGCAGCGACAACTCGGCGAGTCCGCGCACGCCCTCGGCGCGCAGCACCTCGGTGGCGAGCGCCTGCCACCGGTCGAGATCGACCCGCAGTGCAGTCTGCTCGTCCGCACAGAACACCTCGGGTTCACCGTCGCCCCCGACCCGTCGCGGTCCGTCGACTCTGGGTCGCGATGGGTCAGGCACCCGACTGCCCTCGCGAGGCACGTTGCTGCGAGTCGCCCGATGCGCGCTCGTAGGCGGCCACGATGTCGGCGACGATCTTGTGGCGGACCACGTCGCCGGTGCCGAGGTGGACGAACTCGAGGCTGTCGATCCCGGCGAGCGTTCGCTCCAGACCGACGAGCCCGCTGCGGCCGTCGGGGACGTCGACCTGGGTGGTGTCGCCGGTGACCACCACCTTGGACCCGAACCCGATGCGCGTGAGGAACATCTTCATCTGCTCCGGCGTCGAGTTCTGTGCCTCGTCGAGGATGATGAAGCTGTTGTTCAGCGTGCGACCGCGCATGAACGCCAGGGGCGCGACCTCGACCATCTGGCGCTCGAGCAGCTTCTGCGCGCCCTCCGGTTCGATCATGTCGTACAGCGCGTCGTAGAGCGGACGTAGGTACGGGTCGATCTTGGCCATCAGGTCGCCCGGCAGGAACCCGAGCCGCTCGCCTGCCTCCACGGCCGGACGGGTGAGGATGATGCGCTGCACCTGCTTGCTCTGCAGTGCTTGCACGGCCATGGCGACCGCGAGCCAGCTCTTGCCGGTTCCGGCCGGGCCGAGCCCGAACGTGATCACGTTGGTCCGGATGGCGTCGATGTACCGCTTCTGGCCGGCGGTCTTGGGGCGCACGGGGCGACCCTTGGCGCCACGCATGATGTCGTCGGTGAGCACCCGGCTCGGGCGCTCGTTGTCGCGCACCATGTCGATGCTGCGGCGAATGCTCGGTTCGTCGAGGTGCTGACCCTGCTGGAGCAACACGACGAGCTCCTCGCAGAGCCGACCGACGACCTCGGCCTGCGCACCGGCGAGATGGATCTCGTTGCCCCGCACGACGACGGTGCACTCGGGGAACGCCTGCTCGATGAGGCGCAGATGCGCATCGCGCTGGCCCACCAGGCCGGCCATGAGGTGTGCACCCGGCACGATGACGGAGTACGGCTGTGCGAGTTGCGTCATGTGGTGCGGGCCGCGAGTGGACTCATCCTGCTCTACGGTAGCGAACGCCGTGCCGTTCAACTGCCATGTCGTTCAATGGCATGTCGATGAGACATCGATCGCTCGGCGGCTGCGGGGTGGGCGGCCGGTGCGAAGTCGACGGCGTAGTAGCGCTGCGTTTCCAACAGGTGCACCGGCGCCCCGCCCATCACCGCTTTGGAAAGCCGCGACATCATCTCCGCCAGGCCGCCCGAGCCGCGCT